>NZ_KV788306.1:16200-80243 GCF_001807215.1 Corynebacterium sp. HMSC05D08
AGAAGAAGACGAGCTTTTGTGCTTGGCCGCCAGAGAGCGAAGCGGAATCCTGGTAGGTATTGGCCGTCGTGCCATCCGGGTAGAGCTCGCGGCCGATGAAGCTGACGTGGCGGCGGGTATCCAAAACCACGTTGCGCCAGCGGCTATCCTCCGGGTGGCTGGAGCCCAGGCGGCTCAAGATCTTGTCAAGGGCGTGGTAGCGCTGCAGGGCGGCTTCGTGTTCATCCTCGCTGATTTCGGCCAGGCTGTGGGAGGTGGCGGCATCCAGGTCCCGTTGGAAGTCGTGGACCACCTGGCCGCGGGCGTCCTTGACATCAATGCGCAGGGTGCGCTCACCGTTGAAGGGCGAGCGTTCGAGGGACTTATTGATAAACTCCATGCGCGTTTCAATATCGCTGCGCGCATAGCGCAGGGAGGAAGCCAAGTGGGAGAGGTTCTGGACTGTCGTGCCGTTGAGCAACTCCAGGAAGCGAGCACGGAAATCCGCCAAGCGGTCGGCCCGGAGGTACTTCAGCTTCTCAATGCCTTCGCCGGCGAAGCTGGCCTGCGGTTCCAGGTCGGCGGCTTCTGACGGCCACTGGGACAGATAGGCGTGGAGGACGGAGACGATCGTGCCGTTGGCCTCCTCGATGCGGCGCGCGGCTGCGCGGGCAGCGTCCTGTAGGTCAGCCTGGACTTCATCGCGCCGGGCGTCGATGTTATCGATAGTGAGCGTGCGTTTGCCCTTGTGCAAGGCCTCCTCGACGGCTTTCGCGATGTCCCTATCCGCGATCTCCGGCACGGTGCCGATGGCGCGGCGGCGCTCGGTGGAACGCTTCAGCTCGCCTTCGACGTCGCCGAGGTGCTTCTGTGCCTGGGTAAGCCGGGCGCGAGCCGCATCCAGTTTTTCCTTCGCGTGCTGATGGGTGGTTGCCAAAGCCTGGGCCTCTGGGGAGGATGCCAGGGCATCGTATTGTGCTTGAAGGTCTTGCTTGCGGGCCTTCGCGGAGGCGGTGTCAATGTCTTGGAACTGCGTGTCCAGCACCTGCTGGGCTTTATCGCGCTGGGTGCGCAGGATGTCCATCTTCCGGTTGAGGTCGTGGACTTGCCTAGCCGTGGCGCTGGCGGTGGCTTTGGCCTGCGCTAGCTGCGAACGCAGCAGCTCAATTTTGGCAGTGTTGGTGGAACCTACCCGGTACCACGCTGTGCCGGAAAAGCGCGAGCGGTCATCCTTGATGAAACGCGTGGAGCCGTCCTTGTCCTTGGGGCGGCTTTCCAGGCCATCGCGGGTAACGGCCGGAGTTGTGGTGACCTTGTCCAGTTCCGTAACCGACTCCACGCATTCATAGTTGAAGCGGCGGGAAATGTGCTGGCGTACCCACGCCGTCATGGGGTGATCCTGGAATTCCAGCTTGTGAATGAGCTGCCGTGGGCTGCGCGCGGAGGCGGGCGCTGACGTGAACTCCGGGATGGTGCGGTATTCCAGGCGGGTGCCCACGTTGCGGGAATTGACCCACTGGTTAATAGCTTTCCGAGCTTCCTCCGGGACGAGGAGCGTGGCGGCGAAGCCGTGCAGCAGCTTTTGGATGACCGGTTCCCAGTCCGCCTGCTGCGGGCTGATGTCGATGAGTTCGCCGGCGAAGGGAAGCTCGGATTCGGCATAGCCGGTATCGCGGGCGAGTTGGGAACGCAGCTCCACTAAAGCCTTGTCGATGTTGGTGCGCCGCGAACTAAAAGAGCGCAATTCGCTGTCCAGCCGCGCGCACGCGGTGGCTGCGTCGCGGGCGGCCACGCCGGCTTCTTGCTGCTGGTTCGTCAGATCGGCGGAGTCGATCTCAAAGTCGGAGAGGCGCAGCTGGGCGTTGGCCTGCAGCTCGGCGAAACCTTGCGGGCTGAGCTCATAGTGCTCGGTCCACTGGCCCGCGGCAGCAGCAAGACGCTGGAATTCTTTTAAGCGGTGTTCAATCTCCTTGTCCGCTGTCTCCATCTTGGCGCACAGGGCATCGAGCTCGCCGGCGCTGAGCTGAGAGACGGCCATCGCGGCGCGGCGCTCCGCATCATCGAGGTGCGCAACATCGGCCTCAAGGGATGCCACTTCCGACTGGGCCTCTACCTCTTGGGCACCCAGCGCGCGGATTAAAGAGTCCAGTTCCTCTGCCACCATGCGGGCGCGCACGGCAGGCAGCGCCTCGCTCATGGCCTCCGCCTTGTGCTTATCTGCCTCCGCGGTGGCGCGCTGAGCATGCAGCTGGGGCAGGGGAGCGAGCGTATCAATCTGGGCCTTGACGTCCTCCACCCGCAGGTACGCTTGGCGCAGATCCTCAAATTGTTCCACGGCTTCCTCCGCCCTAGAAAAGGTCGAGGGCCGGTCCAGCATGTAGTCCCGGAAGAGCTGATCCAGGCTGGACAGCGACTTCGCGGACTGCGTGCGGTGGAGCAACAGCTGGCCCTCCACGTTCTTGATGCCAAGGCGTTTGCGGAAACGATCCGCAAACGTGGCATACGTCGGCGTAAAGGACGCGCCGGGACCCTTATACAGGGCTTTGATCTTGCGGGTGTCCAGGCTACGGGATAGCAAAGGGCTGAGCTTATCGACGTCCTCATCACCCGGCACCAGCCCATACAACTTCTTGATCTGGCCTACTGCGTTCTCACCACCGTTGAGGCGGAAGATAGCAATGAGCGTGTGTTGCTTGCCCGCTCCGTTGTCATAGGTCAGGGCGACCACCGAGTTGGTGGCGCCCTCCCGCAGGTACTCCGGGGCGATTTCACCGGTCTGCGCGTTTTCTTGCTGCCGCCATGCGCCGCGCACGTAGGAAACCAGGCTGCGTCCATTGTGCCGGCCGAGGTCCTGCTGCGAAGCCGCGTTGAACTTCAGGTGGCTTTGTGGAACCAAGACCGCCGACATCGCATCCAACAGCGTGGACTTGCCGGAGCCCGAACCTCCGGTGATAAGGAAACCTTTGCGCGCCACCGGGATGGAAAAGTAGCCGTGGAAGGTACCCCAGTTAATCAGCTGAATGCGGCTGATGCGGAACTGGCCGGGGTACACGCTGGTGTTGCTAGTCATCGGAAGCTTCCTCCTTCTCCTCATCTACCTTGCTCTTCCTCGGCCTGTGCCAGGCGGGCGTATTCGTCACGGATGGCGGTGACGGTGGAGGCGTCGAAAAGCTGGCGGAGCACCGGCGAGACCTCCAAGCGCCCTTCGGTCTCGGTAGCGCTCAGCAGTGAGTAGTCGTTCTGAATACGCTTGATGGCGGCGTTGAAGCGGCGGTTGAAACCGGCTTCATCGCGGTTGTCCACCGCGCGGACGTAACCGATTCCCTCCCGAAGGTCCTCCACATCCACGATGACCCGCTCGCCGGGCAGCGCAAGCCCCAGCTCTTGGCGCAGGTTCAGAAGGATGGCGGTGTCGATGTGCTTGAGCTTGTCCGTGCGCAGCACCTGCGGGATGGTCAAGGTTTCTTCTTCCACCATCCGAGTAAACGCGAAGCCCTCGGTTTCGTCCACGACGAGTTCTAGGAATACGTCATGCAGCCGGGCGCGGAGGTTCTCCTCATCCGAGATGATGGCGGCCCACAGCACCGGTTCCTTCTGTGCGCGAATGAGCGGCCCCTGCAAGAGCTGTACTAATGCGCGCCGCGAGTGGTAGGTCAGCGAGCCTTTATCGTGCTCCCACAGCGGTGGTTCGTGGGCGGAATCGACGCGGGGAGTGTGTGCGGCCGTCACTGTAGCTCCTTAACGGTTGTGTGATCGAAATACAGAGTAGGGATATGGGCGGAGCGCACCGTGCCGTCTTCCTCGGTCCATGTGACCTTCTCGCGCGATTGACGCAGCACGGGCACCGGGTGTTGGTCTGCGATGTGCACCAACCCCACCACGCTGGCAAGGCCCTGGGTAGGGGGATGGGCTTGCAGCACCTGGCCAACCGTGCAGGGGCCGGACTGGGCGACTGTCGCGCGTATCGCCTCGTGTAATTCCTCGAAATCAATCTCCGATTCGCGCACCAGCTCATATAAGGCTAGCGGGTCTTCTGCCTCCGGCTGGTATGCCACCGGTGTTTCTTCCACGACTTCGCGGCCTGGGTTGGCCAGGCGGATACGGGAGACCGAATGAATCGACATACCGATGCGCTGCAGCGGTGTCTCCATCCGGTGAAAGGCTTTGAGCTCGGAGTACTGTGCGGCATCGATAGCCATGCCGCGGGCCTCCCGCAGTAGTTCAATCATGCGCCGGTCCTCCGCGAACTGCTCGGAGGAGACATAGTTGCGCAGGCTGCGTGCCAGCCCCGTCATGGTCTGGTTGACCTCGAAGCTGGTTTCTTCCATATCGCGGAAGAGCCTGCGCAGCTGCTGCCGCCTGTCCGGGGCCAGCGCCTGCCCGGCCTCGCTGTCGAGAACCTCCGTGATCCACTGGTCCAACCAGGCGCTGCGCTCCCTATCCATTAAGAGGGAATAGAAGCCGCGGAAACTGCGCCCGGCGTCTGACTCCGCGATGTGGTCCACGCCGTTGAAGATCTCCTCGAGCACCTCGCCCCGATAGCCCTCCGGATCCAAAAGCTGGCGGCGCAGCTGGTGGTTGAGGGCCTCGAGCTCGTGGCGCACCCGGGCGAAATCACTCGGCACAGCCATGGCCATGTTCAACACGTCCTGGACGCGCTCTTCTGCCTCCGCGGCGGTGAGCCTTTCGAACTGCCCGCTGCGGGCTTTTTCAATCTCACGGTCGATGCGGGCGCGCTCTTCCTCCAAGCTGGCTACGCGGCTAGCAATGTCCTCGTTCGTATCCCTCGCTAGCCTTTGCAGCGCGGAGCTGATCGATTCCACACGTGACGCCGTTACCGTGGTCACCGGCGCTTCCCAGCGCTCAATGGCTTCGAGCGCGGACAGGGCTTCCTCGCTGGGTTCGAGCGTTTCGCCGTGGGAGCTCTTTCCGGATTTTCGGATGAGCCACCCGGCCTTGACCCAATCATTGCAGTAATTCTGTGGAGTGCGGGGCATGGAAAACTCACTGGCCAGCACCTCGAAATCGGTGACCATGAGCTCATAGACCTCCGCCGCCGGGCGCGCCCTGGTACCGCGCGGGAAGTACTCCGCGATCAACGCCAAAATCACGGGCGCGTTGTCCGCGGCCAAGAGCCGGATCGCGGCGGAATCGCGCATCAAACGCCGTAGCGATAGGGCGCGTGCTTCAACAGACATGCCTTGATTCTGACAGGTGTGCCGGACATGCGCAGCGAAGACTGGCTCAAATATTCGAAGTCCTGCGGTAGGTGCTTGAGTTTTGGTTGCGCCGAGCTAATTGGAATGAATGAACCTACTTTGTAACAACGATTTTTTGGGGGCTCGGCTCTTGAATTAGAGCTGCTGAATTGTTTAGAATATAGGCACGACGAGCCGGTCACCGGAACGTTGTCGCCTGGAGCCGCGTAGGCTCCAGAGCTCTTTCTAGGGGCCTTGGACCTAGGGAGTTCTCTTCGTGTCTAAGCACAGACGCTGAGAGCGCATCTACCCGTTGGCGGGAGTCGTCGCCAAGCGCCCGCTCTTTTATGCGCCGTCCGCGACGAGCTCCTTGAGGGCGTCGAGGGCCTCGCGGGAGGCGGTGCCGTAGCGCTCGCGCAGGAAGTGATGGGTGGCGTCGGGGTTGTCCAGTGACAAGTCTGTGCCGCTGAGGTTGTGCAGCTCCGATTCGCCGGCATCGGTCTTCTCCACGGACCAGAAGCTTTCTGGGCTAAGGCCCAGCTCGCCGGTGCGTTCGAGGGCGCTGAAGGCGTGGGAGGCAAAGATGAGCTGCGCGCCGTTGACGTTGATGCTGGGCTCGCTAAAGGCGTGGATGAGGAAGTCGAGCAGTGCTGGGCGCAGGGCGGAATCCAGCTCATCGGCAACTAGGATGCCGCCGCGGCGCAGGGTATCCAGCACTAGGGGAGCGGTGGCCATCCAGTTCTGGGTGCCGCCGGATTCGTCGGTCAGTTTTAGCTCGTAGAAGGAATCATTGGTTTTGTGCTCCACGATGATGGCGTGCAGCAGGGATTCGATTTCCGCATCGGAGTAGGCGCTGAACTCATTGGGGCGGTGGATGGTGCCGTTATTGCGGCTGAGTGCATCGATCACTGGGCGCATCTGGCGGAAGACGTGCTCCGGGATGTGGTCCTGGTTAAGCCGCACGGAGTGGATCCCGGCATCGGCCGCGCGCAGCAGCGCGGCAGCCTCATGTAGGTGCAGCTTGCCCGTGCGGATGAGGGCGGTGATGCGGGAGGCGGTGCTCATTGAGGCATTTCCGTGCGGCAGGTAGGCCACGTCGTGCACCAAGGCGCGGGCTAGTGGGGCGAGGATGGGGTGCTCATCGCGCAGGCCAGCGGAGAGGATCAGCTCGGTGTCTCCGACGGGCCGAGCTTGGCTACATCCCCCTTGCCCATAAAGGACTTAGTCCACTGCACTTCCTCACCGCGGGTGCGCACGAAGCAAGGGCTCCAGCGGGTTGAGGGCACGCGGCTGAGCCACTCGGCATGCACGCTGGTAAAGCTCCACTGGAAGCCGTAGAGATAGCGCACGCCATCGAGCTCGAATTCCAGCTCAAAAGTGCTGGGCAGGCGTTGCGTGCGGGGGTTGAGGCGGTAAGGGGCGTGGGGGAGTTGATTGGGTGGGGCGTCGGCAAGCCAGGCGGTGGCGGAGGATTCGATGGCAAGCAGCGCGAAGGCTAGGGCGTTGAGGACGCTGCTCTTTCCGGAGGCGGTGGGGCCGATGAGCACGGTGATGGGGTCGCTGACCTGCTCCCAGCCTTCCTTCGGGGCGGTGGAGTGCTGCCAGTGATGATAGACCGAAAGTGTTTGCGTGGCGCGGATGCTGCGGAAGTTGGACACGCTAAAGGAAAGGAGCCTCATGGTCGCGACACTACAGGCTCACAGATTCTTCATCAGATAAATCTGTCTTAGGTTCGGGCGCTGAGAATTCGTTCTCGCCCCATGCCTTAACCCAGCCGACGCTGGTAGCGTTTTATTACATACCGCAAAAGCAATCATGGGAGGCCACATCCTATGGACAGTCCTATTACTGATCTGCTCTTATACATCGGTTTAGTGTTGGTCATGGTGGCCTACTGGACCTTCTACATCCGGTACGTGCGGCGGATTCCAGGATCGGAAGAATGGTACGACTCAGCCGAACCGGAAGGCGCAGAAAGTGATGGCCTCCTCTTCATTTATCCTTTTGGCACGCTCTTGATGGGCGCTGGCGGTGCCTTGGGGTTGGTCGTAAGTATGGGCCTTCCCGAGCCTGTCGAAAAGGTGCTGGGTGCTCCGTTCATGGTGGCCATGCTCATCGCACTCATTGGGTTGACGGGCGCGTTCGGGATTCCGCTTCCATGGCCTTTTGTTCCGCGTTGGGTTGTGGACATCCGCAAAGCAAAACGTGCTCGAAGGCGCGAGCGCAGGCAAGCTAGGAAAATGACAAAGAAAGAATAGCTCTGGCAGCTAAGCCAGCGTTTAAAGTCCTTGTGCAGTGGGTCTGCTGGGGTGTCCGTGGCTGAGGGTGGATTCACAGTTCATACCCCGAAAACTTGGGGCAGGCTGGGGCCTAAATTGCTGTTTGCCGGGCCTGCCGATTAATGTTGCTGGGAGCGGATTCGCTGTGCGCGAGAGTGCTGGCTCAGTGTTGGTGCGGAATGCAGGCAGGGAATACGCGGGGCTATAGCTCAGTCGGTTAGAGCTACGGACTCATAATCCGTTGGTCCCAGGTTCGAGCCCCGGTGGCCCCACAGCGCAAAGCTTCTGTTGCTTACTCCTTTTACGCCGTCCTTTTGGTCTTAGGCTGTCCTTTTAGAGGGCGTTTTACGTCTTTTCGAACGTCGGGATGGTGTCATGTCTTGGGCCTGTTGTACGCTTGGTGGAAACTGGAAGGAGGGCAGACATGGAACAATTTAAGGCGCGGCAAATAGCCGAATGGTTTGTAGCGTGGGCTGATGAAAATGATGACGCTGAAATAACGCAGCTCAAGCTTCAAAAGCTTCTTTACTACGCCAAAGGGCTGCATATGCGCAATTCTGATGGCCTGCCGCTTTTTCCTGAACGCATGGAAGCATGGGCACATGGCCCAGTAGTCGTGGACGTCTACCATGACGTTAAACACTATGGAAAGCTTCCCATCGACCCCGATGAGTTCATCTCGGATGATTTCGACTGGGATGATTACCGCGATGTTGAGCGGGATTTGATTGAGGTGTGGGACAAATATGGCCCCTATTCCGCATGGGCATTGCGGAATAAAACCCACACTGAGTCTCCTTGGAAAAAGAACTTCGTCGAGGGGAAACGAGGGCTGGAAATAACGGATGCCGATCTGAAGAACTATTTCTGCTAGCCGTGGGCAAGAAAAGTAAACGACGGGGGAGTAGGCCAACCAGAGAGGCGAGGAGCGCCCCAGAATCAAGCGTCGTGGAGGAGCTTCGCAGCTCTCGGGCTGCCTATCCGCTCCTGTCAACGCGGTTTCTTCAGAAGGGGTGGGGCTTCGAAGAACTAGATGATTCGATGCGCGCAGAGTTTCTGGAAAAGTGGCACAAGCGGTCAGTGCTTTCATGGAAAGAGCTGGCACAGCATCCCAAGCACGGACTCGGCTCAGAGTTTATTCCGGCAACCGCGATCATTCCTCGTATACCAAGGCAATTTAAGGACGTCGAAAAATTCCGGGTTTACCGCCACAAAGGGAATCTCCCTTTTGCCGGCTGGAAAGACGGGGAAGTGTTTTATGTCCTTTGGATTGAGAAAGCCTACAACGAGCTCTACGTGCATTAGCTCCTTTTCTTAAGCCTTAGTGGCCCACCAACCAGGCGGTCCGCCTAAAGCAAAAGCACCTTAATGCGAGAGATTGCTCAGCACCCGATACGATGACCACCATGAGCGTTGTCGAGATGGACCCATTGATCGAGTCGCTGTACTACTGGTCCGACATCATTGGTGTCCTCCTCATGGGCATGATTGGCGGAACGATGGCGCGGCAGCGCGGCTATGACATCGTGGGCTTCTTCTTCATCGCGATGTTCTCTTCCCTCGGCGGCGGCATGATCCGCGACGTGCTCATCAACCGCGGAACCGTTGCCGCGATGAGCCAGCCGGAGTACCTCTACCTGGCGTTTACTGGTGCCATTATTGCCCGCTTCGTCTACTTCAAGGGCAAAACGTGGGATTATGTGCAATCACATGGGGATGCGGTGGTCACGGCGCTGTGGGCGTCGACAGGCGCGCTCAAGGCCATTGCCTATGGCCTGCCGCTGATTCCCTGCATCATGATGGGCGTGTTCACGGCCACGGGCGGATCATTCTTGCTCCAGCTGTGCAGCCTCGTGCTTCAAGGCGTTGATGCCGGTTGGCAGGTTCTCCTTGTTGGAGTCGGTGTTGCCGCCGAGGAGATCGGAGAAGTCCGGGCGGTTGCCGCCGAGCAGGGAGCTGCCGAGCTGCAGGAGGGCAGCAGGGTCGGCAGAGGACAGCTGGTTCAGCGGGGTGTCCGCGGTGATACCGGAGTCGGTTTCGCCGTTGGTGGTAGCACCGGTGTTGGTGGTTGCGGCGCCGTCGGCAGCCGGGGCGGTTGCGGCGGTGTCGGTGGTGGTGGCGTCAGCAGCCGGGGTTCCGGCTGTGGTCTCAGCGGCGGTGGCGTTGGCGGCACCGGCGATTACAACTGCGGGAAGTGCGGCGGCAATGGTTGCGCGGCGCAGGGCGTTCATGGAACGCATAGGATAAATCCTTTCTATCGTTGCGGTCTTTCGGACCACGGGTGATGTTAGGAAGCGTTTCTGTGGTCGAGCTGGCTTCTAGCTGCCGTCTTATTGCAAAGCGGACTCGATTGCTTTCAGGGATTCCTTGATGTGCGGGATGGTGCCTGCCACATGCGAGCCGGCGTCGTTCGGGATGAAGGTGACGTCGCCGCCGCGCTCAGACCACTCTTTGGCCAGCTGCTCAGCAGTGGAGAAAGGAATCACATCGTCGCCGCGGCCGTGGGTGATGACCACCGGGATGGACGGAGCGTCGTAGCCAATGTGCTGGTCGGCCAGGATCTTGTCGTAAGGTGCCTCAGCGATGAACTCGTCGACGTTCTTGCCATCGATGCTGACGTCTTCAATCTTCTTGCCCGCGAAGCCGATCAGACCCAGGGTGCAGGTGTTGGCGGCATTTTCCAGAACGGTCTTGCCTTTCTCATTGAGGTGGGAGTAGAGGTCCTCGTCGTAGGAGTTACTAAGGCCCAGTAGAGCGAAGGACTCGAAGAGGAAGTAAAGCGTGCCGTCGAGAGCCGGCGGCAGCAAGGTCAGATCAGCGGGTGCGGCGCCGATGGTGGCGAGCTTGATGTTGAGCTCCGGAGCGTAGTCGTCGTAAAGCTCAGCGGCAGCTCCTGCGGCGCCCCCACCCTGCGAATAACCGTTGATGATGACCGGGTTATCGGCGTTGATATCCCAGCCTTCTAGCTGGCGGGCAGCGCGGGCGCTATCGAGCACGGCGTGTGCCTGCGAGACACGGTCCATGTAGGTATGCATGCCCGGGGTGCCCAGACCCTCGTAATCGGTGACCACGACTGCGTAGCCCTTCTTCAGGTACTGCTCAAAGAAGAACTGCTCGTAGTCACCCACGCCGTCGGCAATCTTGCGCGAAGGTGCGCAGCGGTCGGCCACACCCTGGGTGCCCGGTGCGAAGGCGATGAGCGGGCGCGGACCGTTGCCGGTCCACTCCGCCTTCGGCTCAATCACGATGCCGCTGACCGGAATCTTCTCACCCTTGCGGTTGGTGGAGGAGTATAGGATGCGCTGTGCCTTGTACGGGCCCACGTTGGTAATGTCCAGCGTGTTGGCGGGATTGCGCACGGCATCGGAGCGGAAGAGCTGGCCTGGCTCAGAGCCTTCGAGCTCGACTGGGTCGTGGTAGAAGGCCTTGTACTCGTCGCCGACCTTGTTTTCGGAGGGGGCTGCGGCGTCGGTGCTTGGCGCGGCGTCGTCAAGCTCCTTGGCGTCGGTTGCGATGTCGGAGGCCTCAGCCGGGCTCTCGTCAGCGACTGGATCTTCGAGGGCCTTTTCAATGAGGGCGCTTTCAGGCAGCTCGGTGTTCGGAGCATCGGCAGCGACGGCGGCGGGGCAGATGCTGAAGGTCAGGCAAGCAGAAGCAAGCAGTGGCAGGTAGGTGCGCAGTGATTTTTGCACGGCAACGTCCTTTCTAGAGATCGGAGGAGTCTTAGTGTTTGTCTGGCTACGCCGTTAGGGGGGCGGGGAGAGCGCTGCGCGGTGGAGCTGACACTGATTATTATTGGTTTAATTTTGCTAACTAACAATGGGGAAATGAATTTAATCCGTTTGTACAGGCCCGTATAGGGGTGTACGCCGTTAGCATTACGTTTCTGGGCGGGCGTGCTTGAATGGAATCATGATTGATGCGCG
The DNA here is from genome assembly GCF_001807215.1 of Corynebacterium sp. HMSC05D08. NCBI lineage: Bacteria > Bacillati > Actinomycetota > Actinomycetes > Mycobacteriales > Corynebacteriaceae > Corynebacterium > Corynebacterium sp. HMSC05D08. The sequence continues at coordinate 27,583 of NZ_KV788306.1, forward strand.
CGATAGTCAGGCCCTCGATGTGGCGAAGCTGTACTACAACTCGCACCTATCCCAAGCGGAGGTAGCGAAGTGTCTGGGTATTTCGCGCCCCACGGTCTCCAAGCTTTTGCAGCATGCGCACGACCAGGGCTTCGTGGTCATCAGTATCAACGATCCGCGCGAGCACTCCGATGAGCTGGTGCGTGAGCTAAAGGAGCGCTTCGCGCTTACCGACGCCCGCGTGGTCACCACCCCACGCGGCGGCAACCTCATGCAGGACCTGGGCGCGGCCGGCGCCGCACTGCTAGAAGAGCTCGTCCACGACGGCTCCAGCGTCGGCGTGTCCTGGGGCCAGACCATGTCCGCCGTGGCGGAGCACCTGCGCCAGCTGCCACTCGAAGGGGTAAAGGTGGTGCAGCTAAAGGGCGGGCACTCGCACACGCAACGCTCCACCAAAGACTTCGCCACCCTCCAGGGCTTTGCTCGCGCGTTTAATGCGGAGACCTTTATGCTGCCGCTGCCTGTCATTTTCGATTCGGCCGAGACGAAACAATGGGTGGAAAAAGATCGCCACATTGCCCACATCGTGGAGATGGGCTCCCACGTCGACGTCGCGGTGTTCACGGTGGGCGCGGCCGCGCGCGAGTCTTTGGCGCTGAACCTGGGCTATCTCAGCGAGGAGGAAACGCAGCTTATCCTGGAGCGCGCGGTAGGCGATGTCTGCTCCCGTTTCTTTGATGCTGAAGGCTGCGTGGCCGTGCCCGAGGTGGACGCGCGAACGGTGGGCATTACTTTCGACGCCCTGGCGGCGCGGCCGACACGCGTCCTCGTTGCCGGCGGGTCGGAAAAGACCGACGCCATTCGGGTGGTACTCGAGAAAGGATTGGCCACGCATTTGGTCATCGATCACAACACGGCGCAGCGTGTTCTGACAGGAGTGTGAGCCGTAACATAATCGTGAACAAATGTAAATAGTGCCATTGACATTTGTGCTACCTGCGGTAGGCTAATGCTTGAAAGTCATTATCATTCCGATAGGAGTTCACCGTGTCTGAAGCCGTACACGCAACCGAATTTTCCACCGAAATCGCCACCCCGCACATCAACCCCAAGGGTGCAGAAATCGCAGAGACCATCCTGCTGCCAGGTGACCCACTGCGTGCAAAGTTCATCGCCGATACCTTCTTGGAAGATGTCGTCCAGTTCAACGAGGTCCGCAATATTCTCGGATTCACTGGCACCTACCAGGGCCACCGCGTTTCCGTCATGGGCACTGGCATGGGCATGCCTTCCATCGGTATCTACTCCTGGGAGCTCATCCATAACTACGGCGTGAAGAACCTGATCCGCGTCGGCTCCATCGGTGCACTGCAGGAAAACATCAACCTGCACGATGTCATCGTCGCCTCCGCCGCTTCCACCGACTCCAACTTCCTGAGCCAGTACAACCTGCCGGGCCAGTACTCTCCGACGGCTTCGTGGAAGCTGCTCAAGGCACTCGTCGATGAAGCAGAAAAGCAGGATGCCCACATCCACGTCGGCAATATCTTGAGCTCCGATGTCTTCTACAACTTCGACCAGACCGTCAATGACCGCTGGGCACACATGGGCGTGCTCGGCGTCGAGATGGAATCCGCTGCGCTTTATGCCATCGCTGCTGAGGCCGGCGTGAACGCCCTCGGTCTGTTCACCGTCTCTGACAACATCGCTGCCGATACCCACCTTTCGGCCGAGGAACGCCAGACTGCATTCCACACCATGATGAAGCTCGCACTGCCGCTGGCAGGCCTGGACTAGGAAGGATGGCTTAAAAAGCCATGTCAAAAGCTACAAACGCTAAGCCGTCGGGCGTCGTAAAGCGCGGCGTCGATGCAGCCCTCAACCCCAAGGCAGCCGTGCCGGTGTTGCTATTCTGCTTCGTTTTCTCCCTCGTGGTGGATAATGGTTTTAAGACCATGACCATGCCGATTGCACAAGGCTTGGGCATTGATGACAACACTGCTTCGCTGCAGGCATCCCTTGCCGGCGTCATCATCGGCATCGGCGCCGTGGTCTACGCGGCGCTGGCGGACTCCGTGTCCATCCGCAAGCTCATGATCACCGGTGTGCTGTTCGTGGCGGTCGGCTCGGTTATTGGTTTCGTGGGCTCGGGCTCCTGGCCCATCGTGCTGGCCGCCCGCCTAATCCAGACCACCGGCCTGGCCGCTGCGGAAACCCTGTACGTCATCTACGTGACCAAGCACCTATCTGAAGCAGACCAAAAGACCTACCTCGGCTTTTCCACCGCCGCCTTCCAAGCCGGCCTGCTGATTGGCGCGCTGACCTCCGGCTTTATCTCCACCTACATCTCGTGGACCGCGATGTTCCTCGTGCCGCTCATCCTCGTGCTGTGCATCCCCGCCATCCACAAGATGGTGCCCGAGGACGAAGCCGTCGAGGCAAACCTGGACGCGCTCGGCCTCTTCCTGGTGGGACTCTTTGCCACCGCGCTGACCATGTTCATGCAGGCGTTCAACTGGATGTGGTTCATCCTGGCCGTCGTGGCAGTGATTGGATTTACTCTGCACATCCGCTCCGCTAAGGCGCCCGTGGTGCGCCCGGAGTTTTTCACCGACGGCCGCTACGTGTGGGCCATCACCCTGGTGTTCTTCATCTACTCCACGCAGCTGGGCTACATCTTCCTGCTGCCATTTGCGGCCAACGAGCTGCACGGCATGAGCATTGACCGCGCCAGCCTGCTGATGATTCCGGGCTACGTCTGTGCCATCTTGGTCGGTGTCTTCTCCGGCAAGATCGGCAAAGTCCTGAACTCCCGCCAGACCATCTACACCGCGCTGGTCATGATCGTCGGCTCCCTGGCCGTAGCTGCTCTCTTCGTGCAGGTGCACGTCGCTGTGCTGGCCGTGACCATCGTGACCTTCGCCTCTGGCTTCGCGCTGATGTATGCACCGCTGGTCAACACTGCGCTGCAAAACATCCCGGCCGCGAAGTCCGGCATTGCCATCGGCTTCTACAACCTGACCATCAACATCGCCATCCCGCTCGGTATCGCGTACACCGCAAAACTCATTGATGTAAGCGATGGCTTCAACCTCGCCCTCGGCGTACTGACCGCCGTTGGCGCATGTGGCGCCGTCCTCTACGTCGTGGCCGACCGCGTTATGGCCCGCAAGGAAGCGCGCGAGGCGCGATCGGCGTCTCGCGCGGATTCCGTCGACGCTTCCGAAACACTCGCTTAAAGGAGAAGAAATGTCATCCAACGTCGCATCTATGATCGACCACACCCTGCTCAAGCCGGAAGCCACCGCGCAGGACGTCGCCGCACTCATCGAGGAAGCACATCGCCTGGGCACCTACTCGGTGTGCATTTCCCCGTCCCAGCTGCCGGTCGAGGTTCCCGAGGGCCTACACGTGGCAACCGTCGTGGGCTTTCCCTCCGGCGCCGTCAAGCCGGAGATCAAGGCCGCCGAGGCAGGCCTTGCCGTGAACAACGGCGCCGAAGAAATCGACATGGTCATCAACATCGCGCTGGCCATTGAGGGCCGCTTCGACGCACTTGAGGAAGAGATCCGCACCGTGCGCAGTGCCTGCCAGGGCAAGGTCCTGAAGGTCATCATCGAGTCCGCCGCGCTTTCCGACGACGCGATTGTTGCCGCCTGCCGCGCCGCTGAGGCTGCCGGTGCTGACTTCGTCAAGACCTCCACCGGTTTCCACCCAGCCGGCGGCGCCAGCGTGCATGCGGTAAAGCTCATGGCAGATACCGTGGGCGGCCGTCTCGGCGTGAAGGCCTCCGGCGGCATCCGTACTGGCGCGGACGCGCAGGCGATGATCGACGCCGGGGCCACCCGCCTCGGCCTGTCTTCCTCCGCTACGGTGCTGGCGGACCTAGAAAACTAGTGGCTTAGAAGCTGAATCGAGGAAACAATGTCACTTGTCGAATACGCTCGCACATGGGCCGAACACGACCCAGACCCGTTAACCCGTGACGAGGTCTTGGGGTGGATCGAGGCTGGCAACGAAGCCGCGCTGTCCGCCGCCTTCGCAGGCCCGCTGGCCTTCGGCACCGCCGGCCTGCGCGCCGCCGTTGGGGCAGGCGAGTCCCGCATGAACCGTGCAGTGGTCATCCGTACCACCTATGGCTTGGTTTCGTGGCTAAAGCAGCAGGTTGAAAACCCAGTCGTGGTCATCGGCTGCGATGCCCGCTACGGCTCGGCCGATTTCTACCAGGATGCTGCGGAGGTCATCTCCGCTGCCGGCGGCCGTGCATTGGTGCTGCCGAAGCAGAACCCGACGCCGCTGACCGCTTATAGCGTGCGCGAGCTCGGCGCCGACGCCGGCATCATGGTCACCGCCTCGCATAATCCGCCGGCCGATAACGGCTACAAGGTTTACCTGGGCGGCCGCGTGGCCACCGGCGATGCCAACGGCGTGCAGCTTGTCTCCCCGGCGGACGCAGAGATCGCAGCGGCGATTGCTGCGGCGCCGCCTGCCGACGAGGTGCCGCGTTCCGCCGACAACATCGAGGAAGTCGATACCCGCGCGCAGTACCTCGAGCGCGCCGCGAAGCTGGTGGGGCAGTCCACCAGCGCCAAGATCGCTTTGACCGCCATGCACGGCGTGGGTGCAAAGCTAGGCACCACGCTGCTCGAGAAGGTCGGCTTCGAGGTTTCCCTCGTACCGGAACAGGCCGAGCCGGACCCGGATTTCCCAACCGTTTCCTTTCCCAACCCGGAAGAGCCCGGCGCTCTGGACCTGGGCAAGGCACACGCGGAAAAGATCGGCGCAGACATCCTCATCGCATACGATCCGGATGCTGACCGTTGTGCGGCCGCTATCCCGACGCACGGTGCGGAAGGCGGCGTCGTCTGGCGTCAGCTCACCGGTGACGAGACCGGCGCCCTGCTGGGTGACTACCTGGCGCGCCGGGGCGTGGGCGGAACGTTTGCAAACTCGCTCGTGTCCTCGCGCCTGCTGGGCCGCATTGCCGCGCACTACGGCCTGCCGCATGAGGAAACGCTCACTGGTTTTAAGTGGATCGCCCGCACCCATGACTTGAGCTTTGGCTACGAGGAAGCCATCGGCTTTTGCCCCGACCCGCAGGCCGTGCGCGACAAAGACGGCGTGGCCACCTCGGTGGTTCTGGCCAGCCTGGCCTCGGAGTGCAAGGATGCAGGCATCACCCTGCAGGACCGTCTCGCGGAGATTTACTCCACCGTGGGCCGCCTGGCCACCGCTCCGCTGACCTTCCGTGTGGAAGACCTTTCGCTGATTACCCGCGGCATGGAAAAGATCACCTCGACCCCACCGACTCAACTGGCGGGCTCGGAGATTGCAAAGGCAGAGAAGTTTGCCCAAGGCATGAAGCTCTACACCGTGGACGATGACCGCGTCATCGTGCGCCCGTCTGGCACCGAGCCGAAGCTCAAGTGCTACTTGGAGTCCCCGGATCCGGCCCGCCTGGATGCCATTGCAGAGGATCTGCGGGTCTTCTTCGATATGTAACTGCAAGTTCTTTACCCTAGGCCGCTGGCAGTATTGCCGGCGGTCTATTTGTCTTTATGGCGTTGCTCGGTGGGCTCATCGCCCGCGAGCGCGATGAGCCGGTGGAAAAGACTAGGGGCTTCCCCGCCGTAGGCCGCCTCTGCTCATAGACTGGAATCATGAATGTTGAAGTGGATCCGCTGATTGAGGCGCTGTACTACTGGTCCGACGTCAGCGGCGTGTTATTGATGGGGATCATCGGTGGCACGCTTGCGCGCCAGCGCGGCTATGACATTGTGGGCTTTTTCTTCATTGCGATGTTCTCCTCTTTGGGCGGCGGCATGATTCGCGACGTCCTCATCAATCGGGGGACGGTCGCTGCGATGTCGCAGCCGGAGTACCTTTACCTTGCGTTCGCAGGCGCGCTGATTGCACGATTCATCTACTTCAAAGGCAGAACCTGGGACTATATCCAATCTCACGGGGATGCCGTAGTCTCCGCACTGTGGGCGGCAACCGGAACAGTGAAAGCGCTGACCTACGGCCTGCCCCTTATTCCCTGCGTCATGATGGGTGTGTTCACCGCCACCGGCGGTTCCATGATTCGTGACATCTGTATGGGGCGCGAGCCTGCTGTCTTTGGGGACAATCAGCCCACCGTCATTCCCGCCGTGGCTTGTTCGGCCGTGGTGCTGGTTGCCAATTCGCTCGATAGCCTGGCGTGGGGCATGCTCGTTGGCCCAGTGGCATCCTTTGTCCTTACCATGCTGGGAATCTGGGCGGGATGGCGGGTCCCCGCGCGTCAAGAGTGGGCACCGCTTAATGACACCGCCGCGCAGGTCATGGTGCTCGCCCGTAAAGCTGAAGATAAAAGCCGGGCAGTGGGGCGTCGTCTAGAGCCCACAAAGCTGCGCGCGTGGCGGCACCAGCAGATGGAAAAAGCACTGCAGCGCAGGATTGAGAAACAGGTGCGGGCCGGCAGGCGCCGTACGGAGGCGGCCTCGGATGTCTCGGACTTTATGGAGGCATTTGCTGAAGACGTCGCTGAGATGCACCAGGATCCCACTCCGGATGCGGCCGAAAGTCATGGCTTCCTGGATGGAATTGGTGTGGATATCAGCGGCGATTCCTACGAAAATTATGACGAGGAAAGCCAGCAGTTAAGTCTTGATGGCAGTAAAGTGCAGCGAGATATACTCGACATGATTCTCGCCGACGAGAAACTGACAGATGAGCTGGTTGAAAGACTCGTTAAGCGCTATGAGGAACGGAATCAGGGCTGATTTCCCAGGACATTCCCAGCGTCGAGGCCGAGCTTTTTACGCGGTGGGCTAGCTACTGTGGAATACATGAACCTGATTAGCTACTTCTTCATTCGGTTGTGGCAGGTTGGCATCGACCACGTGTTGCCCCTTTTAGCATTGTTGCTGCTGGGCATGTTGGTCCCGCGTTTGGGCCGGCTCGCCATTCGCGTCCTCGAATCGAGGCTCGATGAAAGCGAAGAATCGACCAAAGCCAGATTGGCCTTGGGCGGCGCTCTGGTCTACGTGCTGCAAGCGGTGGCCTATTTTTTGTTGGTTTTGGCCGCTCTTTCCAACCTGGGTGTGCCTGCGCTGGGCGCTGCGATCCCTGCGACTGTGGTTTCCGCTGCCTTGGGCTTCGGTGCCCAGAAGATTATCGGTGATTTCCTAGCGGGCTTTTTCATCCTCTCCGAGAAACAATTCGGCGTGGGAGATTACGTCAGTTTCGACGGTGCTACCGGAGTCGAGGGCACAGTCGTTGCATTGACCCTGCGCACAACCAAGGTGCGTACCCCTACCGGCGAAGTGGTCATGGTGCCCAACGGTTCCGCTGGAGTAGTGACCAACTACTCGCAGGACTGCTCCCGTGCCGTCGTGGATTTGGCTGTGCCGCTCCACGAGGGTGAGACCTTGGAAGAAATAACCACCCGGGTCCGTTCCATTTCGGAACAAGCTATTCAAGACCCCACAATTGCGGACGACGTCGCCGGCGAGCTGGAAATCCTCTCCGCCACGGGCATCGTGGAACCCACCGTGGCAGGCCAACCATGGCAGGTCAAGTACCGCGTGCTGGTGCAGGTGAACCCCTCGCGGCAGTGGGCCGTTGAACGCGCTATTCGCTCGGCACTGCTGTCAGCTTTTTGGGATCACTACAATTTGCCAGCCGATGCCGCTGGGGCTGTCCCATTTCCTATGGATAGGATCACTGGCGCAGCCTCCCCAGACACTGATGCGCCTGGGGGTGCGAAGCCGTCTGCGCAGCAACCGGTGAGCGCAGAAGGCCCGGAGGAGTCTGCTGCCGCGGCAATGGCGGCGTCGGAAAGCGCTAGCAACAACGCCACGAAGTCTTTTAGCAATGCGGGCGATAGCGCGCATCTGGAAAGCGATGCGGTGGAATCCAAGGACCACGGGCCCGGCCGCCCCGCTACCGCCGATGCTGATTCAGATTTAGAAGACGCTGACGCACACACCAGCATCTGGCGGCAGGACGCTCCCTCGGGAAAGTTCCGCAGGCTATGGACCCTGGGTGGACGCGTACGTTCTTCAACCACCAGCCTCTTGGTGGGGCTCTTGGTTACCGGGTTGCTTCTCTTTGCGTCGTGGGACCCCGAAGATGCCGGTACAGGCTGGCTCAACCCCGCCTACTGGACGGAGCGTAAAGCGCCGGCCACCACCAGCGCCCCCGTCCCGACCGCGGAACCAGAGGTCTCGGCCACTGAAAACCCAGGCGCAGACAACGTAACGGAGGAATCTGCCGATGCCTACGCTCCATCCAGTGAGCCGAATGACGCGAATTCGGATGGAGCCGCGGCAGGCGAAAATTCTGATGACTCGAAAAAGAATCGCGACGAGCGCCGCGTGCGGGAGGATACCCTAGGCGGCCAAGAGAGCACGGCGCCGGCTGCCCCGACCCCGCAAGACACGGCTGGGGCTACGCCTGGCGACGACGCGGGAGCCACGGACACCCCGGCTGGGGAGGAAACGGAGCAGCCGAGCGTGGCTAACTAATTCTGGTCGGATTCTGGAAAGAATGGGAGGCTCTTTCGTTTTCGATGGGTAAAGTTGCAAAGTATGAGTTCGTTATCGCACCTCGAGGCCTGGCCGGTAGAAACAGTTTCAGCAGCGCTGATTAAAGGCGATTGCGTTGTGGAATCCTTAGGCGATACCTCGCGGCAGTTTCCCGTGGCTTCAGTGACGAAACTGGTCTCGGCTTATGCTGTGCTTCTAGCGGTCGAAGAGGGGGCAGTCGAGCTGGATCAGGCAGCGGGTCCTGAGGGGTCGACGCTTCGGCACTTGCTCTCCCATGCGTCGGGGGTGGCCTTTGATTCTCGGCAGCTGCAGCGCCCAGTAGGGCAGCGGCGCATCTACTCATCGGCTGGTTATGAGTGGGCTGCGCAAGTGGTAGAGGAAGCCACAGGGATGGCGTTTCCGGACTATCTCAGCGAGGGGGTGTGCAAGCCGCTGGGAATGAACGCTACTTTTCTCAATGGCTCTGCGGGCCATGGCTTGATCTCCACAGTCGACGATCTCACGGTCTTTGCACAAGAGGTCCTCAAACCGCGTTTGCTGCATCCGAGCACTGTGGCTGAGATGCGCACAGTCCAGTTCCCAGGGCTGCGGGGTATTGTTCCCGGATACGGCAGCTTCAAGGATTGTGCCTGGGGCCTAGGTTTTGAAATCCACGCGAAGAAGGAACAGTGGATGGGCGCCCTGCCTGCCGACGCCGTCGGCCACTTCGGCATGTCTGGCACCTACCTCTGGGTGGCCGGGGACTGGGCCATGGTCGCATTGACTGACCGCGATTTTGGCAGCTGGGCTAAGCCCCTGTGGGCAGAGTCCAATTCAGCGATTTGGAAAGAAATAAGCTCCTAGCGTGGAGACAGCGGTGCCTTTGCTTAGTGGGAGTTGAGGAAGTCCCAAACCTCACGAGTGGCGGTCGGGTTGTTCGGGAACCACGTGTGCTCGCCGCCTGGAACCGTGTAGAGCACTGTGTCAGCAGCGCATCCTTGCATCTGCTCAGCGTTGAAGCTTCCGCGTGACTCGATGGACTTGCTGTTGATATCGCAGCCGTTGCGTTCGCCCACGGCGCGGAAGGCCTGGACAACGGAGAGGTAGGTTCCGCCGTGCGGGTTGGAGCCGGATTCATAGTACGGAGCGGTCTTGTCCTCAGTTCCGTGCAGGAACAGAGTCGGAACCGAGCCAGAGCAGCCCGTGTAGATGGGGCCATAGTTTGCGGTTGCGACTCCAGCTACCGCATCAACGAGGTCCGGCGCTTGGCATGCCAAGTTCATGGCCATTCCACCGCCGTTGGATAGGCCCGTGGCGTAGGTGCTGTTGATGTTGTAGCGAGCGTGGAGGGAATCGGAAATCGCGCGCACGAAGGCTACGTCCTTGCCGCGGGCGCCGCCGTAGTGGGGGCCCTCCCAGCCAAAGTGGCCGTTCTGGAAGGTGGGCTGCGGGTAGACCACGATGGCTTCGCCGTTAGCCGCCTCCGAGAGACGGATGATCTCCTGGGCGCGCGGAGCTTCGTGGTCCATGCCACCGAATCCGAAGACCAAGTCATAGGACTTGGCGGGGTCAAAGCCTTCCGGCAGCTGCAGGATGTAAGAGCGGTTTCCTTGGCCGGCAACGTTAACGGACTCAGTGGTACTGGTCCCGCCGACGCCGGTGGAGCCAGTCGAGCTGGTGAGCTGGCCGAGAACGTCAGTCAGCTGAGGGGACAAGCCAAAAGCTTCGTCCAACGAAGAGCCTGAGACGGACTGTGCCGTGGCGACCGGGCTGAGGACGGCGAGGGAAAGAGTGGCCGCCCCCGCGGCGGCAACGAGCTTGTTGAGGCGCATGAGGTTAAACGATAGCGGCGAAACTTTCGGGCGACAAAGGAGTGTGATTTATAGCAGATTCTGTAACGCATGCGACGCAAGTAAACTAGTGTGCCGCATGTGAATTTTCAACCTTTGGTTGAGATTGAGCAAATGGGGGTTGAAGTGGTTGTTTAGGGTTGATGGGGTTTATGTGACGGGGAAGAATCGGCCCAAACGCGAAGACAGTTCGTTGGGGAAGACGAAGCTCGTCTGGCGCGCTCCAGCTGCCCCCTCGCGGGGGTAGCTTCAGTGCGCTTTAAACATGTCGAAGGAGAATCGGCGTGAATACTCGCGTTCACGAAGTCGTCGCTTGCGCGACGTCGCCAAGCGCCTGGCCGCACCGCAATGTCGGACAGGTGCGCACCGCCGTGCTCACAATTGCGGGAATGCCCCGCACGCTGCGCCCGGCAATCGAGCGTGCCATGGCACGCTGCATCACCACAGAATCGGAATTCATCGTCCCCGGCGACGATCCGCTCACCGCCCAATGGTGCACGCGGTGGTACCGCGACATGCCCGGCGACGCCGAGCTCGCCCGCGCTGCCACCGGAACCCTCCCGGTAGGCATCGGCTGCCGCCAGGTGCTCACCGGAACGCACGAAGAGCTCGCCGCCCTCGGAAGGGCAGTCGAGCTCTTAGCAGGGGAATACGGGTTCAACGCCCGCGTTGACGTGGCTTAATCGGCCTTGGGGAAGGGCTGCGTCACGCGGTCGGCCAACTCGGCCACCGAATCGATGACCTGGTTCGGTCGGTAGGGGTAGCGCTGAATCTCGGCATCGTCGCTGATGCCCGTGCGCACGAGGATGGTCTGCAGGCCCGCCTCAAGGCCCGACTTCACATCGGTGTCCATGCGGTCACCAATCATGACCGTGTTCTCCGAGTGCGCACCGATGTGGTTGAGTGCCGAACGCATCATGACCGGGTTGGGCTTACCCACGTAATAGGGCTCGCGGTTCGTGGCCGCGGTGATGAGTGCGGCAACGGCACCCGTGGCAGGCAGTACGCCCTGTGGGGCTGGGCCAGTGACGTCCGGGTTGGTCGCTATAAAACGCGCGCCCCCGCGAATCAGGTTGATGGCCGTTGTGATTGCCTCAAAAGAATAGGTGCGGGTTTCGCCCAAGACCACGAAATCTGGGTCGTTGTCGGTCAGAACCCACCCTGCCTCGTGAAGGGACGTCGTCAAGCCCGATTCGCCCACCACATAAGCCTTGCTCTCGCCCGCTTGGGTGGTGAGGAAAGCGGCAGTGGCCGTGGCGGAGGTCCAAATGCGCTCCGCGGGGATGTCGAGGCCCGTGTTTTTGAGGCGAGCGGATAGGTCGCGCGGGGTGGACATGGAGTTGTTGGTGAGGACCATGAACTCGATGTCGTTGTCATACAGGGACTGGATGAACTTGTCCGCGCCGGGAATCATCTCGCCCTCTTTGATGAGGACGCCGTCCATATCGGAAAGGTAAGAAATCACTTCTGCTCCTCCAAGTGCTTGTCCACGTATTCGGCAAGTTGGCCGATGGTTTCGATGCCTAGCATTGTCTCCTCATTGAAGCGCACCTTGAAGCGCTCCTCGGCTCGCACGGCCAGCTCGATGCGCTCAAGCGATTCCACGCCTAAGTCGGCGAGCTTGGCGTCGCGCTCCAAGCCTTCCGCGCTGCCGGTGACCTTGGTAATCAGCGCGGTGATTTCGCTGTAGGTGTCTTCTGCGGGCTCCTCCTTTTGCGGGGTCTGGTTGAAGCGGGCTTGCAATTGCGCGGAGAGGTCGTTTGCCATGCGGTCCAGTCTAATAGGGTCATATCAGTAGGTGCGGCTATTATCAGAAGGTCATGATTAATAGGGCTCGAGCAAAGACGATTGTGCACAGTTGGGCGCGCCGTTTGCGGCCGACGCGTCGCAACGAACAGCACCTCATCTACGAGTCCCTGCACAATCACACGGACGAGCCCGGGCTGACTGGAATCGATTCCTTGGGCACCGTGCGCAACGATGGCCTGGACATCGCGTGGTACGAGGTCGGCCCGCAGGACTCGGACATCACTGTGGTGTTCATCCACGGCTACTGCCTGTCCGCGGAGGCCTACTACAGTCAGGTGGACTACATGCGCCGGCATTTCCCGGAGGTACGCTGCCTGCTTGTCGACATCCGCGGCCACGGCCTTTCCACCGAAGTCGCCCCTGCGCAGTGCACGGTGGACGCCGCGGCTGACGACGTCCTCGCTGTCCTTTCCGAGCGTGCCTCCCGGGGCAAGATCGTGGTCGTGGGGCACTCTTTGGGCGGAATGGTGGCGCTCAATGTGATTCGCCGCGCGCCGGACGAGGTGTACCAGCGCATTGACTCGGCGCTGTTGATTGCGACGTCGATGCGCCGCTTTGCGGCGAAGGGCGTGGCGCAGATTCTCGAGTCGAAGGCGCTGGGTAGTTTGTATCACGCGTGCATGCGGCTGCCGAGGCGGATGGACCGCATCCGCTTTGAGGTCGCGCAGTGGGTCGCGCCGCTGTTTGCTGCTTTGCTGGCGGGCTTTCCGCAGATGGAGAAGCTGCAGTTCCATGTAGCCATGCTGATGGACACGCCGCTGTCCAGTTACACGGGCTTCTTTGACGACCTTCTCGACCACTCCGAGTACGCCGCCGCCGACCGCCTGGCCCGCTTGCGTGGTGAGGTTATTGTGGGATCTGCGGACATCGTGACTCCGCGCAGCCAGTCGGACGTCATCTTGGAGCACTGGCCGGCCGCCCGGCTGACTGAGGTGGACGGCGCAGGCCACATGGTCATCCTCGAGGAGCCCGAGGCCATCTCGGAGGCGCTTGGTCGCCTCTTGGTTCCGTTGGTGGACTAGCGTTGCCGCGGCCGCCGGCCCTTTGCCGGCCCTTTGCCGGACCTTTGCCGACCACCGCGCGCCTCCGCTTGTTTCCCAGAGCCCCCGGCTGGTTTGGCCCCATTCGTTTGGTCCCTTTGTGGGGTAAAGGGACCACTAGCGGCTTCTGCCCGGAACCGGTTACTCGTAAAACTACCCTTAGTAGGGGACCCAACCAATGGGACCGGTTGGCCGGTCGGCCAGCGAGCTCGTTGTACGACAAGCCTGCGCCCTTCTGCGCCCTTTTGCGCCCTTTTGCGCCCCTCTGTGCCCCCGGCCGCACCGCAAAACGAGAAGACCGCCCCTCGGCGCCCTGCTAAGCGGGCAACCGAGGAGCGGCCTAAACCGTCCTAGAGCGAGTTATTACTCCTCGTCGCTGGAGGTGGACTCGGTGGCGGTAGGGTCATCGAGCTTCAGCTTGGCAGCTGCCTCCTCGACGACCGAGCGCTCAACCTTGCCCTCGCGTGCCAGACCCTCAAGGGTTGCTACGACGATGGACTCAGCGTCGATGTTGAAGTAGCGACGAGCGCCCTCACGGGTATCGGAGAAGCCAAAGCCGTCCGCGCCCAGCACGACGTAGGTACCCGGAACGTAAGGACGAATCTGTTCCTGCAGGTCCGTGGTGAAGTCGGAGACACCAACGAACGGGCCGTCGAAGCCCTTGAGCTGCTTGGTAGCAAACGCCTCGGTCGGCTCAACGCCCTTCTGCAGTGCCTCCTTGTTGCGGCGCGCGCCGTCGCGAGCCAGCTCAACCCAGGAGGTCACAGAGAACAGGGAAGCCTTGACGTCGTAGTCGTCAGCCAGGATCTTCTGTGCACGCAGCGCCTCGTGCACACCCACACCGGAAGCCAGGATGTTGGCAGGGATGGAGCCGCCCTCAGCGGTGTTGTAGTGGTAGATACCCTTGTGTAGACCGTCGACGTCGAGGTTCTCCGGCTCAGCAGGCTGGCTAACTGGCTCGTTGTACACGGTCAGGTAGTACATGACTGCCTCGGAGTTCTCGCCGTACATGCGGTTGATACCGCGGTGAATCAGGTGAGCCACCTCGTAGCCGAAGGCTGGGTCGTAGCTGATGACGGCAGGGTTCGTGGAAGCCAGAACCGGGGAGTGACCGTCCATGTGCTGCAGGCCCTCACCGGTCAGGGTGGTGCGGCCAGCAGTTGCACCGATGATGAAGCCGCGGCCCAGCTGGTCGCCGGCAGCCCAGAAGGAGTCGCCGGTGCGCTGGAAGCCGAACATCGAATAGAAGATGTACAGCGGAATCATCGCTTCGCCGTGAGTTGCATAAGAAGTTGCGGCCGCGGTGAAGGACGCAGTCGCGCCTGCCTCGGAGATACCCTCGTGCATGATCTGGCCGTCGGTAGCCTCGCGGTAAGACAGCATCAGGTCGTTGTCCACCGGCACGTAGTTCTGGCCACGCGGGTTCCAAATCTTCAGAGTCGGGAACCAAGAGTCCATACCGAAGGTACGAGCCTCATCCGGGATAATCGGCACGATGCGCTTACCCAGCTCCTTGTCGCGCATGAGCTCCTTAAAGGTACGCACAAGCGCCATGGTGGTAGCCACGTTCTGCTTGCCCGAGCCCTTACGCACGGAGCGCAGCTTATCGATGTCCGGGGTGACCAGCGGAGTGAACTTCTCACGGCGCTCCGGCAGGAAGCCGCCGAGTTCTTTACGGCGCTCCAGCATGTACTTGATTTCCGGCGCATCGTTACCCGGGTGGTAGTACGGCGGTGCGTAAGGATCCTTCTCCAGGACCTCGTCCTCGAGCGGGATACCCTGCTTGTCGCGGAAGAGCTTGAGGTCTTCCAGCGTCAGCTTCTTCATCTGGTGGGTAGCGTTGCGGCCCTCGAAGTTGTGGCCCAAGCCGTAGCCCTTGATGGTGTGAGCCAGGATGACGGTCGGCTTGCCAGTACCCTTGTTATCCAAGGCCTTCGCATACGCAGCGTAGATCTTGCGGTAGTCGTGGCCACCGCGGCGCAGTGCCCAAATCTCATCGTCGGAGAGGTCCTCAACCAGCTTGAGGGTGCGTTCGTCGCGGCCGAAGAAGTGCTCGCGGACATACGCGCCGTCGTTAGCCTTGAAGGTCTGGTAGTCACCATCAGAAGTGGTGTTCATGATGTTGACCAGGGCGCCGTCCTTGTCGGCATTGAGCAGCCTGTCCCAGCCGCGGCCCCAGATGACCTTGATGACGTTCCAGCCAGCACCGCGGAAGAAGGACTCCAGCTCCTGAATGATCTGAGTGTTACCGCGAACCGGGCCGTCGAGACGCTGCAAGTTGCAGTTGATGACGAAGGTCAGGTTGTCCAGTTCGTAGAGGGCAGCGGTCTGCAGGAGGCCGCGGGACTCTGGCTCGTCCATCTCGCCGTCACCCAGGAAGGCCCAGACGTGCTGCTCGGAGGTGTCCTTGATGCCGCGGGTCTCCAGGTACTTGTTAAAGCGTGCCTGGTAGATAGCGTTCATCGGGCCGATGCCCATGGAAACGGTTGGGAACTCCCAGAAATCAGGCATCAGACGCGGGTGCGGGTAGGAAGGTAGGCCCTTGCCCTCGCCGCGGGAAACCTCCTGGCGGAAGCCGTCTAGGTCTTCCTCACTCAGGCGGCCTTCCATGAAGGCACGGGCGTACATGCCCGGGGAGGCGTGGCCCTGGAAGAAGATCTGGTCACCGCCAGACGGATCATCCTTGCCCTTGAAGAAGTGGTTCAGGCCGACCTCGTAGAGCGGGGCCGCACCAGCGTAGGTGGAGATATGGCCGCCGACGCCGATGCCTGGGCGCTGTGCGCGGTGCACCATGATGGCCGCGTTCCAGCGGATCCAGCGGCGGTAGCGCTTTTCGAGTTCCTCGTCGCCAGGGAATTCTGGCTCCAAATTGGTTGGAATGGTGTTGACAAAGTCGGTGGAGGTCAAGGAAGGCAGAGGGACGCGTTTCGCGGTCGCACGCTCCAGCAGGCGGAGCATCAGGTAGCGGGCGCGCTCTGGATCGGAGTTATCCAGCAGGCCATCGAGTGAGTCCATCCACTCGCGGGTTTCCTCGGGATCGCTGTCATGCAGGTATGAAGCAACTCCGTCACGGACGATCGGGAAGTTGGAGTCACCCTTTACGGCGTCCTGGTCAGCCATTTAAACCTCCTAGATTGGATTTACACAGTTTGCATACCAGAATACGCCTCCCCCGATCATCTGTGTGTGTGAAGGGGGCATAGGCAGCTTCACTGCCGGTGAAGTCGATTATTTGCGAACTTTGCAAAAGGTGATTGTGCGGTAAATCTGCAGTGCAATCGCGAAAAGTGGGGCAGAAGGCGTTATGATCTTTTCCATGCCAGAAAAAGGAAGGAATCAAGTAGTGGCTGATGCGGCCAGCAAACTCGGCATCCGTGAAGGGCAGATCGCCCTTGAATTGGGATGGGATGAGGATTGCGATGCCAGCATCTCCGAATCTATTGAGGACGTTCTCGGCGAGGACTTTCTCGAGGAGGAGAGCGACGAGCTTTGCGACGTCGTGCTTCTCTGGTGGCGAGCCGAGGATGGCGACCTTGTCGACGGGCTCGTTGACGCCTCCCGCCCGCTTGGCGACGCCGGCCGAGTGTGGCTGCTGACCCCAGGTGCGGGCAAGCCGGGCAACCTCGAGCCAGGTGAAATCTCCGAATCAGCCCAATTGGCTGGCTTGGTGCAGACCAAAGCAGAGCGTTTGGGCGAATGGCAAGGTTCCTGTCTTGTTGCCCGCGGAAACACCAAGAAGTAGCAATAACCTGCGGATTTGTAGCTTGGCGCTTGAATGGGCTAACCTTGTGCAAGCGTCAAAGCGCACTGCGGCTTTAGCTCAGCTGGAAGAGCAACTGGTTTACACCCAGTAGGTCGGGGGTTCGATCCCCTCAGGCCGCACAATGTGAAGTCTCGCGACATCGTTCCTATCGGTGTCGCGGGACTTTTCGTTTTGCTACTTAGCCCCTGATCTGCGTAACTGACGAGGAAGCCGCGTCCTGAGCAGAACCGGTGGGCTTCGTTGGCAGTTGTGCACGTTTCAGCTTCTGTCGTCGGTCCTCGGTGCAATGCGCAGGGCCTTGCGTCGTGTTTGTGGTCGGTGCCGGCTCCGCGGTGTCCTGCTTTGCCCGCTGGATCTGCGTAACTGACGAGGAAGCCGCGTCCTGAGCAGAACCGGTGGGCTTCGTTGGCAGTTGTGCACGTTTGGCCGCCGACCCGACCGTTCCGCGGCCCAAAACTGCAGCGGCGCTAGAGCGCAGCGAGCAGCGCGTCGATGTCCTCGATGGAGCTGACGAAGAAGTCGGCGTCGTCGAACTCGGCCTGGCTGCCGTGGCCCCAAGCTACGAGAGCAGTGCGGATGCCCAGTGGACGCGCGCCCTCGACGTCGTGGTGGCGGTCGCCCACCATTAGGATTCGTTCCTCGTGGCCACGCAGGTTCATCGAGTCGAGCACCCACTCGATGACGTGGCGCTTGGTGGGGCGGGAGCCGGTGGCGTCGTCGGCACCGCCAATGAAGTCGAAGTAGCCTGCAACCCCAAGGTGTGTGAGCATCTGCCGCGCCATGTCCTCGCCTTTGCTCGTGGCCGTACAAATGGTGTGCCCCGCCGCCTTCCACCGAGGTAGTGCTTCGGCCCAGCCAGGGAAGAGCTCCGCTTCCTGCCACCCAAAGTCGTGGTAGTAGCCTCGGAAAGTCGCCACTCCGCGTGGGATGTCCTCAGCCTTCATGCCGAACAGCCCAAGCGTTATCTCCAGCGGCGGGCCGGGAAAAGAATGCAGCTGCTCGAGCGTGGGAACGGGGTAGCCCAAGTCGGCAAAAGTTAGCTGCGCACAGCGGGAAATCCCTGGAAAAGAGTTGACCAAAGTGCCGTCGACATCGAGAAAGATATTCACGCGATCAACTCTAGGACAGCGTACGGCTTAAAAGCGCTCCTGGCCGCGTTCGCGAATCTTCTCATAGAAGTCTGGCTTCGAGTCGCCGTAGCGGGAGCGCGCGCGGCGTGATTGAGGGGCTGCCTGGGCCTCGGCAGAAGGGGCCTCAGCAGAAGGCGCCGGAGCAGGGGCCGCCGCGGCGGGGGATTGGAGGGGCTCGAAAGGGGAGGCGTCGTCAAGCGGGGCGTGCAAAGCCGCCTCCTCCTCGCGGGCGCGGCGGCGCTCGCGGATCTCAGACCATACGAAGTAACCCAAGCCCAGCGGCGCCATGATGCCGAAGGCAATCCACTGGTAGCCGTAGGAAAGGTGGTTACCGCGGTCGAGCTGCGGGACCTCCAGCGCGGTCAACTCGCCCGGCTGCTCTGGGGAGAGCTGGATGTAGTCCTTGCCCAGCTTCGTATCCGTGAGCGACGCGACTTCCTCCGTATGAATGGAGTAGACCTGCTGGTAGCCCTCCTGGTCAATCGGTGCGGAAGAGTGCTGCGGCTCGTCGGCGCGGATCATGCCCGTGATGGTGACGTCCTCAGCGGGAGCCGGGGGAATCTCCGGAACGGTGTTGCCTTCGCCTGCGGCAATCCATCCGCGATTGACTAACATTGTGAGACCGGAATCTGTCTGGAACGGGACCAAGGACTGGTACACCGCGCCCGAGGAGACGGGGCGCAAACGCAGCAGCACCTCGTCGTCGGCGAGGTAGTGGCCGGTGAGCGTGGCGCGGGACCACTCGTCGTCCTTGATGGCGCCGTCCTTAGTCACCACCTCATTAAGCGGACGCGGATCCGCCTCGTAGGCCTCCGCAATGAGGTGATTGCGCTCCACAATCTGGTCATCCTTGCCTAGCTGCCACGGCGCTAGAACCGTGAACGCAAAGTAGGAGAAGGCAACAACAAAGATGAGCAGCAGTACCCACCCAGGCTTGAGGAACGTCTTCAGCATGCCTTTTATCCTAGACCCGCTCTTGGCGAATCCAATCCAGCAGGCCAGGGACGGCGGCTTCAATTTCCTTGCGGGTGCGCGCGAAGTCCTCGGCAGTGCCGTAATAAGGATCCTCGATGTTCTGGTCCTCGGCGTTCGGGTCGAAGCTGCGCATCAAGCGCACACGCTCTGTGTCGATGCCGCGCTTGATGAGGGCGTCGCGGTGGCCGGAGTCCATTGCGATGAAAAGGTCCGCGTCCATGTGCTCGGGGCCCAGCTGTGCCGCGCGGTGCGTTGCGCCGTCGTGGCCGCCGCTGCGCAGCTCGGCGATGGCGCGCTCGTCAGCGCCTTGGCCCACGTGCCAGCCGCCAAGGCCGCAGGAGGACGTGCGCGCGATGAGGTCGAGCATGTCGTTCTCCATGGCATCGCGAACGATGATTTCCGCCATGGGGGAGCGGCAAATATTGCCCGTGCATACAAACACGAGGTGCAATGCGGAGGGATTGTCCTCAGAAGTCATCAGGCTACGACCTTAGAGCAAATAGAACGATTTCTGAACGAAAGCTAGGATAGTGCAGCAGCGCGCAGAGAGCGAAAAACACAGTGATACAAGCACGAAGGAGGCCCGCTATGGCCCACACTTCCACCACCGTTGGCGAGGTCCGCCGCGTCCTTGAAGAGGCATATCCACCGCACTTGGCTGAGAGCTGGGATGCGGTCGGTCTCATTTGCGGCGACCCAGACGATTCCGTTACCAAAGTCGCCTTCGCCTTGGACTGCACCCAGTCCGTCGCGGAGCAGGCCGTCGCCAGCGGGGTGCAGATGCTCGTCGTTCACCACCCGCTTCTTTTGCGCGGAGTGACCTCCGTGGCGGCTGATACCCCCAAAGGCAAGGTCATCCACACCCTGCTCAAGGGCGGCGTTGCGCTGTTTGCTGCGCACACCAATGCGGACAAGGCGCGCCCCGGCGTCAATGACAAGCTCGCGGAGCTGGTGGGAATCGAGCCAGGCCGCCCCGTCGTGCCGCACGAGCGCTTTGACGGCGAGGTTCCCGCGGATGCGCTGGGTCTTGGCCGCATCGGCGAGCTGCCCGAGCCATTGACCCTGCGCGAGTTCACACAGCAGGTGGCGAACGCGCTGCCGGAAACCGCCTGGGGGATTCGCGCGGCGGGTGACCCGGAGGACGTCGTCAAGCGAGTTGCCGTATCCAGCGGCTCCGGGGATTCGTTCCTGGACACCGCGCGCGAGCTGGGCGTGGACGTCTATGTCACCTCGGATCTGCGCCACCACCCCGTGGACGAGCACCTACGCGCCGGGGGACCTGCCGTCATCGATACGGCCCACTGGGCCAGCGAGTTTCCGTGGACCTCGCAGGCGCGCGATATCGTGGTGGAAGCATTAAAGGTGGATACTGAAATCATCGAGCTGCGCACCGACCCATGGACTATCTCTGCGCATGGGGAAAATCATGAGCAGCCAAAGGAGAACTAAATGAAACTGACACAGCAACTGCAGCCTGTCCTACTGGAACTTGCCAACCTGGAGCGCTCCCAAGGCGTGGGCGGCGAGAAGGTCGTCCCAGAACAGCAGGAGTACGAGCAGGCTCAAGCAAAGCACAAGCGGCTTGTCGACGCCGCCGGTTCCGCCCAGCTCGCAGTCGACGACATGGAGCTGGAAATCCTGCGCATCCAGGCCGATGAGCGCAAGCTGCGTCAGCGCGAGCGCGATGACAAGGCCCAGCTGGGCGCCGAGGTCGATCCGGAGCGCCGCAAGGACCTGGAGCATGACCTGTACGCTGCGAAGTCCCGCATTGCGGATCTGATGAGTGAGCTGCAGGAAGCCCACAACGAGATTCACGCCCTGCGTTCCAACCGTGACGTACACGGTGCGCGCGTGGACGAGTCGCAGCGTCAGCTGGAGGTTCTCGCACGTGCCGCGGAGGCAGCTAACGACGCCGCCGCGAAGCAGGCGGACCCGGCTATCCGCATCGGTGAGCTGCGCGCGCAGCTGCCTGCCGACGTCCTCGCAGACTACGACACCGTGCGCCACGAGAACGGGGTGGGCGCTGCCGCGTTCAAGGGCCGCGCCTGTGGCGGCTGCTTCATCGTGTTGCCGCCGGCTGAGCAAAACGCCGTGCGCAATGCGCCTGCCGACGTCCTCCCGCAGTGCAGCGACTGCGGCTCCTTCTTGGTGCGTCCTGCCTAATGAAGCTGGTTATTTTTGCTGACGGTGGCTCCCGTGGCAACCCGGGCATCGCGGGTTCTGGCACGGCTGTCTACTCCGCTGACCGCAAGCAGCTGCTGCGGGAAATCGCGTATGTGGTGGGCACAAAGTCCACCAACAACGTGGCTGAGTATCACGGCTTGCTGCGCGGTTTGGAGGCCGCCGTGGAGATGGGCGCGGACGATGTCGACTTCTACATGGACTCCAAGCTCGTGGTCGAGCAGATGAATGGGCGCTGGAAGATCAAGCACCCCGACATGCAGGCCTTGGCGTTGGAGGCACGCAAACTCATCGACCAGATTGGCAGCTTCACGCTGACCTGGGTGCCGCGTGCCAAGAACAAGGCTGCCGACGCCCTGTCCAACGTGGCGATGGATGCTGCCGCTGCGGGTGCCCCGGTGGGAATCGTGGGCGCGGGGGAAGAGACCGCAGACAGCCCCAACAGCGCCACCGAGCCCGCGGCAGATACCGCAGCGCCGCAGCCCAGCGACTGGATGACCGAGCAAGGCCCAGTCACGCGCTTTATCCTCGTGCGCCACGGCCAGACCGAGATGTCCGCTGCCAAGCAGTACTCCGGCCATGCTGACCCAGAGCTGACCGAGCTGGGCAAGAAGCAGGCGCTCGCAGCCGCGCAGGCGCTCGCCGAGACACAGGCCGACGCCATCGTCTGCTCGCCGCTCAAGCGCTGCCAGCAGACCGCCCAAGCCATCGCGGCCAGCGTGCGCCCCGCTCATCCCGACGGTACCGAGGGCGAAAAGTTGAGCATTGAGACAGTCGAGGGTCTTATCGAAGTCGACTTTGGTCTCTGGGAGGGCAAGACTTTCGCGCAAGCGCATGCCAC
Source organism: Corynebacterium sp. HMSC05D08 (assembly GCF_001807215.1). Taxonomy (NCBI): domain Bacteria; kingdom Bacillati; phylum Actinomycetota; class Actinomycetes; order Mycobacteriales; family Corynebacteriaceae; genus Corynebacterium; species Corynebacterium sp. HMSC05D08. Next base: position 49,661 of record NZ_KV788306.1, read on the forward strand.
GGACGAGGAGCTGCACAGCCAGTGGCTCGAGGATCCTTCCGTGGCCTGCCCCGGCGGCGAGTCCTTGCAGCAGGTTCACCGCCGGGTGCGCAAGACCCGCCAGGAGTTGCAGGAAAAGTACGCGGGCAAGACCGTGGTTGTGGTCTCGCATGTCAATCCGATCAAGTCCTTTATCAGGCAGAGCTTGGACGCAGGGCCGGTGACATTTAATCGCTTGTTCTTGGACTTGGCGTCGATAAGCATTGCGGAATTCTGGGACGGCGGCTCTATGCTGCGCGGCTTCAACGATGTGGGGCATTTGCGGGCTCTGGGCTAGACTGTAACCCGCGAATGAGCCGACCGGGTGAACGCGTCTTTTCCGAACCAACCTCCACGAGGGGTAAGGCGGGGGACGAGGAAAGTCCGGACTCCACAGAGCACAGTGGTTGCTAACGGCAACCCGGGGCGACCCGCGGGCAAGTGCAACAGAAAGTAGACCGCCGCACGGCTTCGCTACGCCTCGTCGTACGAAGATCCGTGAGGTAAGGGTGAAACGGTGAGTTAAGAGCTCACCAGCACCGTCAGTGATGGCGGTGGCTGGGTAAACCCCACTGGGAGCAAGGCATCATGGCCGGCACACTGCGGGCTTGATCAGGCGTTTGAAGGCTGCTCGCTTTAGCCTGAAGGTAGCTGCTTGAACCAACTGGCAACGGTTGGTCTAGATGGATGTTCACCGCCGCACGCTATGTGCGTGCGGGAAGACAGAATCCGGCTTATAGGCCGGCTCATTCGCCCATTTTTCTGGAACAATGGGGCAGCATGAAGCTTTATGCAGCTCCTTTAAACTTCCGCACGATTGCCGAGGAGTGCTCTGTTCCCACCGACTTCAGCCAGGAGGTCCTCGATGAGGCCCAGGCTGCGCAGGATCGCTATGTCACGCAGCGCCGCGACGCGCGCGATATCCCGCTGGTGACCATCGATCCAAAGGGGTCCATGGACTTGGACCAAGCGGTGTGCATCGAGGCTCGTAACGGGGGCTACCGGGTCTTTTACGCTATTGCTGACGTCGCCGCGTTCGTCGAGCCCGGCAGCGCCCTGGAGGATGAGACCTTCCGTCGCGGGCAGACCATCTACCTGCCGGACGAACCGGCGCGCCTGCACCCGCCGCAGCTTTCAGAGGACAAGGCATCGCTGCTTGCCGACGTCGACCGCCCCGCCGTTCTCTGGACTATCGACCTTGACTCGGCGGGCGAGGTCGAGGACTTCACCGTGGAGCGCGCGCTGGTGCGCTCGCGGGCGCGATTGGACTACGAGGGGGTGCACGAGGATCTGGCGGCAGGCCGCCTGCATTCCTCGATTGCGCTTTTGCCGCAGGTGGGCAAGCTGCGCCAGGCGTCTTCGCTGCACCGAGAGGCGATTAACCTGCGTTTGCCTTCCCAAAGCGTGGAGGAATTCGAGGAGGACGGTCAGCACCGCTATGAGCTGGTCATCGAGCCGCGCTACGAGGTGATGGACTACAACTCGGAGATTTCACTGCTCACCGGCATGTGCGCGGGCCAGCTGATGGAGTCGAAGGGGATTGGTCTGCTGCGCACGTTGCCTGCCGCAACTCGGGAGGCGGAGGAGGAGTTCCGCAGCGAGGTCGAGGAATTGGGCTTTGCGCTTGGCGAAGGCTCGATTACCGAGTTCCTGCAGGGCCTCGATGCCGATTCGCCGCGTGGCATGGCCGCGATGCGCGAGGCGCAGCGCTTGTTGCGCGGTGCCGGCTACGTGTGGCTGCAGGATGATGAGGCGGAGGTCCACGCTGGAATCGGTGGATACTATGCCCACGTGACGGCGCCGCTGCGCCGTCTGGCTGATCGCTTTGCCACTGAGGTGTGCTTGGCGCTTGCCAATGAACAAGAGGTTCCGGAGTGGGTCAGTGCGCGAGCAGGTGACTTGGTGGAGACGATGAGCAGCACGTCCCGCTTGGCTTCCCAGGTGGACAAGGCATGTCTCAACTTGACCGAAGCGACGGTGCTGGCGCCGTGGGTGGGGAGCAATTTCGAGGCCATTGTGGTGCAAGGCGGGGCCAAGCGTGAGAAGGCCCGACTCTTTGTGACCCAGCCGCCGGTGTTTGCGGAGGCGGTGGGCAACCCAGAGACGGGCGGTCAGGTCACTGTTTCCCTGGTTAAGGCCGATGTCCAGACGAGGGAAGTGCTCTTTGCTTGGCCAGCAGACTAGACAGTAAGGACTCTTTAGCACGGTTCTAGCGTGGCCAGTTCTAGCGTGGCCTAGTGCGTGGTGGCTGGCTCGCCGCCATGCAGCGGCACCACGAGGAGGCCATCCTCGGCTAGGTCGGCGGCGAAGTTCTCTGCCTTGGTGGCGGGGACGAAGGCGATGACTGCCTGCGAGGTTCCGGCGTGCGCAGAGCGCGCGGAGCGGGCGCCGCGGACGGTGACGAGCTCGGCGATCTTCTCGGTGGTGTGTAGGCCGTAGACGGTGGCCAGGGCAGTCTGGGACTGGTTGAGCAGTGGGAAGAGGTCAGCTCCGCGACGGGAGCGCAGGGCGCGGGCTAGTTCTTGGGCGCGCTCGTTTTCTTCGGTGTAGAAGGTCAGCCACTCTGCGGCTTCAGCGAGGGAAGGCTGGTTCTGCGAGCCATGGACCTTGTGCACGGCTTTGAGCCAGTCGAGGACGCGCTGGGAGGCGTCGGGAAGCAGGCGTAGCGATTCAGCGCCGAAGGCGTGGCAGGCGTCGTCGATGAAGCGCTCGCGCTGGCGGATGGCGGCGACGCCGGGGGTGGCGTCAAAGTCGCCGGGGACGGTGACAGCGAAGGCGGCGATTTCGCGGGTGACTGGGTGCGGGGCTTGGGTGACGGAGCCGTCGGCGTAATCGACGATGGTCACGGTCTCGCCGACGCCGCGCAGGGCCGCGGTGTGGCGGGCACGCAGCGCGGGGTATTCGGCGAAGGTGCCCACGGACTGGGAGCACACGTCAGCGATGCGGGCGCGCAGGGGAGCGTCGTGGAGCTCCTCAGCGTCGCCGAGCAATGCGAGGGCAACGGCGACGTCACCAGCGGCCAGCGCGCCGAGGCCGGACTCGAATGGAATGTCGTCGACCACGGTGATGTCGACGCCGGCGGTCTCGCGGGAGAGCAGCTGACGGTTGATCATGGTGTGTGCGATGCCGCCCCAGCGGGCAGCGATGCCGCCGACGGGTGCCGGGGGAATGACGGGCTGACCTTCGGAGTCGACGGAAGGAAGCTGCTCAGCGGCGCGTTTGGTCAGCTCGCTGAAGCTGATGGAGTCATGGATGGTCTCGCCGTGGGCGGGCACGATGTGGACGGCGATGGTGCCGTCGTCGCGGGGGCTGACTGCAGCAGCCGCGTTGAGATCCGCAACGCCCATTACTGTTACACCGCCGAAGTGATCGATGTGCTCGCCGATGAGCGACCAAGTTGCTGGTGCGCTGGCAATATGCGCAGGTTCCGTGCCTACTAGTTCGAGGTGGGCAGCGCGGATTCGCTCCGCGGCTGGGGTAGAAGGCGTGGACCACATGGGCATGGTGGGCGGATCTCCTTGTAATGCTGCTGGGACTCGGGACCTTCATAGTCTAGCGTGATGCCCGCCGGACGCTGCCGGGGATCTGTCTGTAAGGTGGTGGCAACCCTCATCGCCCTAGGGTGGCCGCCGGCCACCGCCACCTGCGATGTCGGCTGACCGGGTGGAAACATGGGGCTCAAGCGATAAGGAGTCTGACAATGACTGATTCAGATAAGCAGTGGTACTACGACACTTCCACCGGCCAGGTAACCCAGGGCACCGAAAGCGGTTGGGATAACCGCATGGGCCCGTACGCCACCCGCGAAGAGGCCGAGCGCGCCATCGAGATTGCCAAGGCCCGCAATGAGGCAGCAGATGCTTACGACGAGGCTGAGGACTAAACACCAAAACGGCGCCGCTTCCCACATCACCATGTAGGAAGCGGCGCCGTTTTCGTTTGCCTTGTCAGCAAACACCCATGCTTAGGCCTACTTCTTCAGCTTTTTGCTCAAAGGCTTGAATGCGGACTTGATAGCCTTGAAAGACTCCGCGTAGTCATCGAGTGCTTCCAAGCCAATCGCGCGCTCACGCTGGTAGAGCAGACCGTAGCCAAAGGTGTCTTCGCCACGGCGACGAGCGGTATTGGCCAGCTCAAGCAGCTTGTCACGCGAAGTCACTGAATCCTGGAAGTCGCCCAAGACAGATTGCATGTCCTTGCAAGCCTTGTACAGGTTCTTGGTCTTCAAGTTAGTTGCAGAACCAGCGGCCTCAGCGGCATAACGCAGCTTCTTGGCAGCCTTGCGCATGTCGTGGAAGTAGTTCTCGCGCTCGTGCAGAGTCAGCTCTAGGTTATCCCAGTTCTTAACTGCCTTCTCGTGGCGCTTGACCAGCTTCTTGTAGGCCTCATTCAGGTGCAGCGCCATGACAGTGTCCATGTCATGCGGCTCTTCATCCTTCTTCGAAGGCTTTTGGGAATCCTCGGCTGCGGATTCGGCAGTTGGCTCGGCTGGGGTGACGCTCGAGATTACAGCTGCGTCGTCAGCTTCAGAAAGCTCGAGTTCGGAGTCTTCAGCCACTGGTGGGTTAGCCAAGAATTGGTCGAGAGAATCGAGCAGCGCCAGGTAGCGGTCAGAATCCAGTGCGGCAACTACGTGGCGGTGTGCCCTGCGGAAGGCCGTCCCCATGTCACGAGAGATGTGCTCGCGCGTTGCATCGTCCAACGTGTTGGAGTCCTCGGAAGCGAGGAGGTTGAGCCAACGTTCCTCAACAACCTCGGCGTCACGCGCCACGCCGAGGATGCTGGCGAGCTGCTTCAACTCCGCTTCGATGCGCTCAATCTCAGGACCAACAACGATGCCGTGGAAGGTCTGAATGTGGCTGCGCAACTCGCGGGTCGCAACGCGCATCTGGTGAACGGAATCCCACTCATTGCGGCGAACGCGTGGGTCGTAGTCAACAAGCTTGTCGCGGTTTGCCTTCAAAGCAGTGACCACTGCCGCAGCCGCAGAGTCTGGTTCCACGTTGGAATTCGCTAACGCTGGGGGAAGGGGAGCGCTGTCGATGGAATCGCCCAGGGCAGTCTTCAGCTTGGACGGGGATGCCGATACGCGAGCACCAGCTCCGATGAGAAGGGAGGTTGCCTCACGGATGAAGCAGGAACCATCCTTGGTGCCTGGCAGATCACCTGCGAGTTCAACTTCCCACTCGCGCCAAGACTGCTGGCCGCCGCCGGGAAGGAAAGAGAATGCCGTGACATGGTCGTCGCAGAACTCCGCGACAGCCTTGCCCTGTGCATCCGCGAGGACAAGCTCGGTGCGGTTGTTGTCGACCTGGGCGATGGGCTCGAGAGCGTGGTTGCGAACAACGGAACGAACTTCGCGGAGGAGCTCAGCCGGGACCTCGTAGCGGCCATCAACTGGCTCACCTAGCTCCGCATGGATTTCGGTGCGGCCCTTGGCCTCCGGAATCTTGAGGTGCCAGCCATCATCGTTTCCACCAGTGCGGCGACGGAGAGTGATCTTGGCGTGGGTCAGGCGCAGATCCTCAGTGTCGTAGTAGATGGCGGAAAGTGCGTGTTTGCGGGTTTCAGCGATGTGATTGACGCCGCTGAGTCGAGTCAGCTCTGGCAACTGGATGGACTCAGCAACGGCGAACTTTGCTTCGACTTCGAGGAAAGTCTTGGTGGACATGCACACACCTTTGTCAGTACGTATTAATAATCTGGATTACTTATCAGTAGCCTACCTGGCCCGCGGAGCAAATGTGTTTGCATTTGCAGCCATTAACTAGCAACCTCACGGGGGCCATCTAATCCCCGCGAATCGCCTGAAAGATGGGACTTTTCGGCCGCGTTCACGCCGTCATTGACGCCTGCCCAACTAGAAGCTGATAAGGACATTGAGGAAAGGTGCGGAAAGAGTCGATTGCGTGTTTCCTCAGACTTGACTTGTCGGCCATATAGAGCCGGAATAGCGCGGCGCGCAAGTTCACGGCCGGCTGCATCGTTTCCATTCTCTGCGCTGTGTTCATTAGCGGCGTCTGCGAGACCTTCGAAGTTGGCTTCATCAAGTAGCTCACCAATGCGAGCGGCATAGGCCAGTAAGAAGCTACGCCGATATGCGGCGGTGTCGCCGCGACGTCGCGCTTCCGCGGCTCCGTTGCCCGAGCGCATGTACCAGTCACACTGGCGGTTAAGTGAATCAAAGAGCTGGGCTACGTGTGCCGTATCTGTTGCGGATCCAATGACGCTCGCTAGGCCTTTGCCATGCACGAGTACCGTGGCGCACCCGTTGTGGTGGGCAATGACGCCGAGCAGAGTGGCTTGATGCTTCACATACGGCGTATGGATATACACGCGCCGGGCAAGGCAATCCACCTGGTCTGCGTCCAAAACCTCGTCAATGCGATAGCGCTGTTGCAAGGATTGGGCTTTGGCTATCAACGCATCCGCCTCATCTTCGAAAGGTGTGGACTCGGCTTTACGCAGCAAATTGGCCACCTTTTCCCGAATCTTTTCTTGCTTGGAGCCGCCACCTGCAGACTTCGTGCCCGGCGCACCAGCGAGTAGCTCAGTATCGCGGAGCAGGGGAAGCTTTGCCAGTTGATCGACTATCGCACGCAGCTTTGTCTTCGGAACGGAAATTGATGCACGCTTGGGAGGGGCTAACATCAGCCAATCTTTTCTCAACGCAGGTGAAGTAATGCGTGCCGGGATGCGTGGGGCCGCCCGGAAGAGGATGGGGTGGCTTGCGGTTCCTAATACGTGCAGTAGGTCGTAGGGTGACCATCCTTTCCCCGCGGCGGCGACTACAAGGTCTATTGCTTGGTTAGTTAGTGCCTGCTGGGCGCGGTCCTGGGTCTGGTTGTGTGAGCGGTACATACTTTCCTCCCTTTAGTACGTGTGTTCGTATGTGCCAATAGGAAAGCACGGCGAACGGACACCACTGCATGCTTTCGCCCCCGTTCTTCGCCCCCGCGATGCTTTGCTGAACTGGGCAAAGAAGTGCCCTAAAAGTGTCCGATAGAGTGCACAACGCTCGTTCGATTCGAAGGTAAGGTTTAGAACATGAACAGCCAACATGAATTCGTCCTGCGCACGGTCGAAGAACGCGATATTCGTTTCATTCGCCTGTGGTTCACTGACATTTTGGGTGCACTCAAGTCCGTGGTCATGAGCCCTTCTGAGCTGGAGTCTGCTTTTGAAGAGGGCGTGGGCTTCGATGGTTCATCAATTGAAGGCTTTTCTCGTATTTCTGAGTCGGACACTTTGGCGCTGCCAGATCCGTCGACCTTCCAGATCATGCCTTTCGACCAGGATGATCCGGACATTATCTCAGCGCGAATGTTCTGCGATATCGCGCAGCCGGATGGCCAACCTTCCATGGTGGATCCGCGCCATATCCTGCGCCGCCAGGTAACTGAGAGCGCCAATGAGGGCTTTACCTGCATGGCCGCACCGGAAATTGAGTTCTACCTGTTGGAACAGTCGCTAGACAATACCAATCTCATCGCGACGGATAACGGCGGCTACTTTGACCAAGCCACCCACGATCGTGCGCCAAGCTTCCGCCGCCGCGCCATGTCAGCGCTTGAGGCAATGAGCATCGCCACCGAGTTCAGCCACCACGAAACCGCGCCGGGCCAGCAGGAGATCGATCTGCGCCATGCCGACGTGATGACCATGGCCGATAACATCATGACCTTCCGCCACGTCATTAAACAGGTGGCTGCTGACCAAAAAGTCCAGGCCACGTTCATGCCGAAGCCTTTTGAACACTTGCCAGGCTCCGGCATGCACACGCACTTGAGCCTTTTCGAGGGCGAGCACAATGCATTCCATGATCCAGACGATGAATTCTCCTTGTCCACCACGGCCAAGCAGTTCATCGCGGGCATCCTAGAGCACTCCGTGGAGATGACGGCAGTTACCAACCAGTGGACCAATTCCTACAAGCGCCTGATGTTCGGCAACGAGGCGCCCGGCTCGGCAACCTGGGGCGTATCCAACCGCTCCGCGCTGGTGCGCGTGCCTACCTACCGTTTGGGGAAGGCGGAGTCACGCCGCGTAGAGATCCGCTCCCTGGATTCGGCAATGAACCCATATTTGGGCTACGCGGTGCTTTTGGCAGCCGGCTTGCGTGGCATCAAAGAAGGCTACGAGCTCGGTGATCCCGCTGAGGACGATGTCCATCAGCTCACTCGCCGAGAGCGCCGCGCAATGGGCTACCGTGACCTGCCGGTCAGCCTGGACCAAGCGCTGCGTGAGTTCGAGAAGTCGGAGTTCATGGCAGAGGTCTTGGGCGAGCATGTCTTCGAGTACTTCCTGCGCGCCAAGTGGGACGAATGGCACTCCTACCAGCAGCAGATCACTAACTTCGAGTTGAACCTTAACTACTAAAACGGGAAACCTTCAAGGAATTTCATGCGCCCCATTGCCGTTCCATCACCAGCCACCCTTGGCCTGACGCGTTCCACCGCGTTGGCAGATCTTGAGCAATTGGGATGGAACAATCCAGAGTCCCTTGATCTGCTGTGGACCTTGGCCGCCTCCGGAGACCCAGACCTTACGCTCAATACGCTGATCCGGATCTACGAGGCAGCTCCTGAGCTTGATGCCGAGCTGCGCGCAGACGAAGCATTGCGCGTGCGCACTCTGGCGTTGTTGGGCGCCTCCTCCGCATTTGGCGACCACCTGGCGGCCAATCCTCACCTGTGGTCTGAGCTTGCAAAGCCCTTGCCCACACCCACTGAGATGCTGCAGGAAATGCTGGGCTGCGTCAGCGCTACTCCGGCTGAGTTCGCGCAGTCAGAAGACTCCGCAGAGTCCACTGGCTCGGAATCGGAATCCACACCGGATACCGCCTCTTCCGACCTCAGTACGGCGGGCACCTACCGGGCCGCGGAAGGGGACCACAAAGTCGCCCTCAAATCCACGTATCGCACGCTTATGATGCGCATCGCCGCACACGATGTAGCCGGTACGTTCTACTCTCGCAAAGGCCAGGCGCATCCGCAGCCACGTGTGAAGTTTCAGGAAGTTACGCATTTGCTGACTGCGCTTGCCGACGCCGCCCTGACCGCAGCGCTCGCCGTCGCCGTCCGCACCGTGTTTGGCGAGGACCCCCTCGACGCCAAGCTGGCCATCATGGCGATGGGCAAGTGCGGAGCGGGCGAACTGAACTACATCTCGGACGTCGATGTCATCTTTGTCAGCGACGTCGTCACCCCGAAAATCACCAGGGTCGCCTCCGAATTCAATCGCGTAGGCTCCGCATGCTTTTTCGAAGTCGATGCGAACCTGCGGCCCGAAGGCAAGTCTGGTGCGCTCGTTCGCACCCTCGAATCCCACGTTGCCTACTACAAGCGGTGGGCCGAGACCTGGGAGTTCCAGGCCCTTCTCAAGGCTCGCCCGCAGACCGGCTACCTGCCTTTGGCGCAGGAGTACCTTGCCCAGATTGGCCCGATGGTCTGGACCGCATCGCAGCGCGACTCCTTCGTCGAAGACGTCCAAGCCATGCGTCGCCGAGTACTGGAGAACGTGCCCAAGGAGCTGCGCCAGCGCGAGCTTAAGCTGGGCGAGGGCGGCCTGCGCGACGTCGAGTTCGCTGTCCAGCTGCTCCAGCTGGTACACGGCCGCTCTGACGAAACGCTGCGCGTCTTGTCCACCGTTGATGCCCTTACCGCATTGGTCGCTGCCGGATACGTGGGACGCGAAGACGGCAACCAGCTGATTGACGCCTACGAGTTCCTGCGCTTGCTTGAGCACCGCCTCCAACTCGAGCGTTTCCGCCGCACCCACGTGCTGCCAGAGCCGGATGACACGGCCGCCCTCAAGTGGCTGGCCATCATTGCCGGCTTCAACCCGCAGGGCAATAAGTCCGCTGCCGAGCGCATGAACAAGTACCTGAAGGAAACGCGTTTGCGCATCCAAGACCTACACTCGCGCTTGTTCTACCGCCCACTGCTCAACTCCGTGGTGGCCATGTCTGCAGACGAGCTCAAGCTTTCCCCAGAGGCAGCAAAGCTGCAGCTGGGCGCCCTTGGCTACGCCTACCCAGACCGCGCTTTTGAGCACCTGACCTCCCTGGCTGCGGGCACCACCCGCAAGGCCAAGATCCAGGCTATCTTGCTGCCTACGCTCATGGGCTGGTTGTCCTCGACTGCTGACCCGGATATGGGCCTGCTTAACTACCGCAAGCTTTCTGAAGCTGCGTATGACCGCCAATGGTTCCTGCGCATGCTGCGTGACGAGGGAATCGTGGGCCAAAGGCTCATGATTATCCTGGGCACCTCCCCGTTTGCTGCGGATCTCATCATTAGCGCTCCCGACGTCGTCAAGCAGCTCTCCGACGGCGCCTCCGGCCCGAAGCTCCTGGAGACCAAGCCCGAGCAAGTCTCGAAGTCTCTGGTCAATTCCACCAAGCGCCACGCCGACCCCGACAAGGCCGTGCGCGTTGCGCGTTCCCTGCGCCGCGTGGAGCTAGCCCGCATCGCTGCAGCTGACCTTCTGGGGTTTATGCCTGTGCAGCAGGTTTGTTATGAGTTGTCCACGATTTGGAATGCCGTTCTGGAAGCCGCCCTGCGCGCCGAGGTTCGCGTATGGCTCAACGAGGTAGGAGAGAAGAACCCGCCCGCGCGCATCGCCGTCATCGGCATGGGCCGCCTAGGCGGCATGGAACTCGGATTCGGATCTGACGCGGACGTGATAGTCGTTGCGGAGCCGGCCACCGGAAACGATGAAACTGAGGCTGTGAAGTGGGCGATCGGGATCATCGACAAGCTGCGCAGGCGCCTGTCGAAGCCCTCCGGCGATCCGCCACTCGATGTCGACCTGGGGCTGCGCCCAGAGGGGCGCTCCGGCGCCGTCGTGCGCACCATCGCCTCTTATGAGCGTTACTACCGCGAATGGGGCGAGGCCTGGGAGATGCAGGCGCTGCTGCGCGCTGCGTTCGTGGCCGGTGACCGCAGTGTCGGCGACGAATTCCTCGCCATGGTGGACAAGTTCCGCTACCCAACCGACGGCGTGAGCGAGAAAACCATCCGCGAGATTCGCCGCATGAAAGCACGCGTGGACAACGAACGCCTGCCACGTGGCGCGGACCGCAATACCCACACCAAGCTGGGGCGCGGTGGGCTTACAGATATCGAGTGGACCGTGCAGTTGCTCACGATGATGCATGCCCACGAATTCGAGGACCTGCATGATCCCTCGACGCTGCGGGTTCTGGACGCCGTCGAAAAGCATGAGCTTGTCCCTGCGCACCAGGCACAGATACTGCGCGAAGCATGGCTCATGGCCACCGATGCCCGCAACGCCCTTGTGCTGGTGCGTGGCAAACGCGTGGATCAGCTACCCACTCCAGGCCCGCAGCTGGCCCAGGTGGCGGGCGCTGCCGGATGGGCGCCGGAGGAAAACCAGGAGTTCTTGGACGTCTATCTCAAGACAACGCGCCACGCCCGCAAGGTAGTCGACGAGGTCTTCTGGGGCGAAGCGGAAACCTTCGAGCACGACGAGCGCTAAGGGTTCACCCTGATTTATCCCCGAATTGTGCGCTGGGCCCTGTCGGTAGCGCCGTGTAGTGCCTAGGCTTGGAAAGCGAAAACACTGTCCAGCGCACCAGAAGGAGCTCACCATGTCCTTGAACCTGTCCCTTGACATCACCACCGCCACCCTCGCTGACCTTGAGGCATTCCTCGCCGCCGCGCGTGCTGCGAGCGCTACTGACGACGCCGACCTGGTCCTTGACGGCACCCACCTGCGGGTAGATGTGTCCTCCCCGCGCGCCGAAAAGCCGCAAGCGGAAAACCCACAGGCCACCGCGCATCCGCGGCATAGCGTTGAGCGGCCACTGGGCGATAACGCTATCCGTTCCATTATCGATATTCTCTCTGAGCGACTCGACCCGCCACGCGGAGGCAGCTCTTTTGGTACCTTTGGTCCGAGTATTTAACAGGGAAGTAGACTCATCACCGTGCAGAAAAACAAGATTGCCGCAGTCTGGGCGCTTGTCATTACTATGTCAGTCATCGCCGTAGCGGTTGGGTGGTTCGCCACGACGCGCCATCACCCGCCAGCGAATGCCCAGACGGTAGAAGAGGCAATCGCCGGTGGTGTGCTGCAGATCGAGAATCCTTATTCTCCCACCAACGTAGATGATGAGGACCGGATGTATTCCCTTGCGGAAGCGCTGGGAATTCCTATTGAGTCGATGCCCCGGGAAATATTCGAGTCTGCTTCGAATCGTACTGAAGCGCGTTTGACGATGGTGCAGATTCTCAAAAAGGCCCAAGAGCAGGGCACCCTCAATCGCACTGAGGCTGAGGCAGTGCTTGCCGCTTTTGACGCAGGCCTCATCAACCCCGCCGTGGACACCATCGTTGCGGAAAGCTCACCGGCTCAATGGTTCCGCTGATCGTTGGGCTCTAGACCTCCACCTGGCAACCTCTACCTGTAAGACTTCCCATCAATACACAGTCGCCGTGCAGGGCGGCTCGAAGTTTTCTCCAGCCCAGGACCTTAACCTCAATGTCATAAAGGTCATAAAGGTAACGAATGCATAACGCACTTCGTGTGGAGGAGGAACATGACTTGGCGCGAAAAACTCGGCACAATCGGTGGCATTGGCTTAGCGATTGCCATCCCCATTAGCGGCGGATTCGGTATTTCTTATGCGGTCAATGCGATGCCGCTTGAATCCAGCGTGGAAATCCCCACGAGCAAAGACCCAAGTGCGCACCGTCCGGGCGAAAACCTGGGCGCGGCGTTGCGAGGTGTAGAAGATAAGTCGCATTAGCTGCTCGGTATCAACGCGCCGCGCATACCGTCAGCAAATATAGTAGGGGCTATGCTGCTGCAATCGATTAGCATTTCCGAGCCTCCTTTCGAAGACTATCTGCTGGAGCTGCCCAGCGTGCAATACCTCATCGACCTGCCCTACTTCGAGTTCACAGCGCCGGTGACCTGCTTGGTGGGGGAGAATGGCGCGGGTAAGTCCACGCTTTTAGAAGCGATCGCTGTGGCACTGCGTTTCTCGCCCTTGGGCGGACGGTACGACGACCCAGACCGCGAGCGCGCGCCACTGCGCGGTCTGGCACGCGTGTTGAAGTGCTCCCTTAACGGCAACCTCCACCGCGGTTATTTCTTGCGCGCCGAGACCCACGAATCAGTGCTCAAGGCCGCGAATCAACCAAAGGAGCGTGGCGGCCGCAGCCACCTGCCCATCGACGTCGATCTTCTCAGCCGCTCTCATGGCGAGTCCGTCTTTGACGTTCTCGGCGAATACGTCGATGGACGTGGCCTTTATATCCTTGACGAACCCGAAGCCGGACTGTCAGTGATTCGACAGATGGCACTCATCGCCGAGATTCACCAAGCAGCGCAGCGTGGTGCGCAGTTCATCATCGCAACGCACTCACCGATTCTGCTGGCCGCGCCAGGCGCCGACATCGTCGAGCTAGGGGAGTCCGGCTTCGAAAAAATTCCCTTCGACCAAGCCGAGCCCGTGGTCGCCACGCGGGAGCTTCTCGACGCCCCCGAGGAGACCATTAACTTCCTCATCAACTAGGAAACGCTGACCACGGTCACCTTTGGGCGGTAGCCGCCGCCGCGCTTGCGCAGGAAGTGCGTGACAACTATGCCGAGCATGCCCGCAAGCCAAATGATGAGGGAAGTTACAGCGGCCGCGTGGAAGTCGCCCAGTTCGTAGTGCGGCGCGTGGCCACGGCTATCGAGCACCATGCCAAAAATTTGCGCTGCCACCATCGAAGAGATGAATCCACCCATGTTGGCCAAGCCTGTTGCCGTGGCCACCACGCTGCGTTCCATGTTCTCGCGCACGATGTCGAAGCCATAGTTCGAGCACGGAGAGCACAAGGAAATAGCCACCATGAGGATGAAAAGGCTTAAGAAGCTGTTGCCCCAGAGGAAGAAAGCCGTCCACGACATTATGTTGAGTGTCGTGAAAAACAGTGCCATCCAGTCGCGGAAACCCTGTGCGCGCGAGGAAATCTTGCCGTGAATTGGCCCTAACGTAATCATGCAGATCGTATAAAAGGTCAGCACCGTTCCGGCCTGCACCTTGGAGATTCCTAGTCCCTCCGTCATGAACGGCATTCCCCACAACATGACAAATACAGTCGCACCCAAAAGGCCACAGAAGTGGATGAAAAATCCTTGCCATGCAACGGGGGAACGCAGCACCATGGCCAGGCTGGCGGCCAAGGAATGCGCCTGCGAATTGGGCTGCTCGGCGGGAGTTTCGATGATGCCTAGAGATTCAGGCGTGTCTGCTACGGCAACCGCCGCAGCTAATGCGATGAGGATGCCCGCCGCACCCAAAGCTACAAAGGCCGTGGTCCATCCAGTCCACCCCAAAAGCGCAGCGAAAGGAATAGCGGAGACGAACTGGCCGAGCTGACCCAACGACGAGGTCACCTGGGTAAACATTGGCGTGCGGTGCAAAGGGAACCAATATGGCAGGATGCGCATCACGGATAAGAAAGCCGTGGCGTCGCCCGCTCCAATCAAAAGCCGAGCGGCAATAGCCATCCAATAATTTGTGGTTAAGCCCAGTGCTACCTGTCCCACGCCCATGATGACAGCGCCGATAACGAGCAGTTTGCGAGGGCCATACTTATCAATGAGCACACCCGTAGGAATCTGTGCAAACGCATAGATGCCCAACTGCACCGAGGTGAAGACCGCAATGCGAGAGGCATCGACGTCGAAACGCGCCATCGCTTCCAGCCCCGCCACACCAAAAGAGGTACGCCCGGTAATCGCCACGATGTAGACAAGCATCGCGGCAACCCAAATGGATAAGGCCTTGGTGGTCACAACTTCCCGTGGATTTGGCGCAGACATGGCTGATACTTTACGCCCGCCCTACTAAGATGCAGGGGGTGAAGTTCATTTCTACGCGTGATGCAGCCCGCCAGCCCGCCTCCTTTACGGATATCCTCCTCGGAGGCCTAGCCCCTGATGGAGGTCTTTACCTGCCGGAATCCTATCCGCAGCTTTCCGGTGCCGTGCTTAACGAGTGGCGCCAGCTGCTTGCCGAACAGGGGTATGCGGCCTTGGCCGCGGAGGTGCTCAAGCTCTTCGTGGATGATATACCCACTGATGATCTCGAGGGCATCGCCAAGCGCGCGTACACCTATCCGAAGTTCAGCAGCGAGGAAATTGTCCCCGTGACTGAGCTGGGCGACGGCCTCTTCGTGGGCCACCTCTCCGAAGGCCCCACCGCTGCCTTCAAGGACATGGCCATGCAGCTGCTCGGCGAGCTCTTCGAGTACGAACTCGCGCGCCGTGATGAGACCCTGAACATCCTGGGCGCCACCTCCGGCGATACCGGCTCCTCCGCCGAGTACGCCATGCGCGGCCGCAAGGGCATTCGCGTCTTCATGCTCACCCCAGCCGGGCGCATGACCCCGTTCCAGCAGGCTCAGATGTTCGGCTTGGATGACCCGAACATCTTCAACATTGCCCTCGACGGCGTCTTCGACGACTGCCAGGACGTGGTCAAGGCCACCTCAAACGACGCCGCTTTCAAGAAGGAGTACCGCATCGGTGCGGTCAACTCCATCAACTGGGCACGTCTAATGGCGCAGGTTGTCTACTACATCAACTGCTACCTTAAGATCACCACGGACAATGAGCAGAAGGTCTCCTTCAGCGTTCCTACCGGCAACTTCGGCGACATCTGCGCAGGCCATATCGCACGTTCGATGGGGCTTCCCATCGACAAACTCATCGTGGCCACCAACGAGAACGACGTTCTCGATGAATTTTTCCGCACTGGCAACTACCGCCCGCGCCCCTCGGCTGAGACCTACAAGACCTCCTCGCCATCGATGGATATCTCCCGCGCATCGAACTTCGAGCGCTTCATCTTCGACCTCGTGGGCCGCGACGCGGAGCGCACCGCGGAGCTCTTTGGTCCCAAGCTCAAAGAGGGCGGCTTCGTGCTGAGTAAAGAGGAGCTGGAAAAGGCCCGTGAGCAGTACGGCTTCGTCTCCGGCAGCTCCACCCACGCCGACCGCCTGGCCACCATTAAGGACGTCAACGACACGTACAACTATCTGGTGGATCCGCACACCGCGGACGGCATTAAGGTCGCGCGTGACGCTCAGCAAGAGACCAACATCACCACCCCGATCATCTGCTTGGAGACGGCCCT
The DNA here is from genome assembly GCF_001807215.1 of Corynebacterium sp. HMSC05D08. NCBI lineage: Bacteria > Bacillati > Actinomycetota > Actinomycetes > Mycobacteriales > Corynebacteriaceae > Corynebacterium > Corynebacterium sp. HMSC05D08. The sequence continues at coordinate 65,838 of NZ_KV788306.1, forward strand.
TCCGGTCAAGTTCTCCGAGACCATTGTCGAGGCGATCGGCACCGAGCCTGCCACTCCGGAGCGTTTCGCTGGCATCATGGACGCAGACCGCCACGTCACGGATCTGCCCAACGACGCGGCGGCGGTGCAGGACTTCATCCGCACCTCCATCGCGAACACCGACGTCAAGTAGGAAGAAGACATGGCACAAGAGCAATTCTCCGGCCCGGAATACTTCACCGAGTTTGACCCAGAGAAGTTCATTCGCGACATGAAGCAGATGGCCGAGATGGAAAAGGAAAACAGGGAAAAGGAAAACAAGACGGGCGAGACCCCGGGAAAGAACACCGATGGTGATGCAGCGGTTTAGACCGCGCTTTTTCACACCACTAGCCGCCGTGGCGCTCGCAATTGGCCTCGGCGGCTGTTCGCTCATTCCTGTGGAGACTCTGCAGCACGCGCTTGGCGACGCCGCGAATGCCCTCACCGCTTCATCCCCACCAGAAGATGCGGCAGCGGCTACCCCTCTCGCAAGTACTGCCCCGGATAGACTCAGCGCTTCTAACCCTGGAACGATCAAACCGGCGGTATCGCCGATGCCGCCTGGTACGGCTCTTGATATCTCCTCCCAAGATCCACAACCAGGTGAGTACTTTGATTTCCAGATGTGTACCGCCGCGTGGTCTTTCACTCTGGAAGATGGCCGTACCTTCGCGGTCACGGCGTCACACTGTGGCCAGGTCGGGGACCGAGTATGGGCTGGCAACGCTCATCGCACGTTTACTTATCCAGCCGAACCTGTTGGTGAGGTGGTCTACTCCGATCTTTTTGCTGAGGATGGGCACGGCCTAGACGTGGCGTTCATCGAGCTGCATGGCGACGTAGGCTACTACACGCCGAAGTATATGGAGGCGAATCTTGCCACTACTGAGGAATTGCCGCAGCAGTTGTGCAAGCTAGGGCGCATCACTGGGGAGACTTGCGGGGAGCTGACCCATGGGCCGGAAAAGAGTGGGCTCAACGCAGGGGATACTCGCCTTGAGACCACCGCCGCGCGTGCCCGAATCTGCGGTACGCAAGGGGATTCGGGAGGACCCATATACGCATCGCTGCCAGGGGGCAACGCTGTTATCGGAGTGGTCTCTGGCACGACCAAGCAAATCCAGGAAAACCATGATTGTTCCGACCATCCAGACATGGAACTGTCCTTTACCCCGGCCGCGGACATCTTTAAACTCATCCCGCAGGTACTTGGCAGCGAAGTGGCCCAGGCTCAGTAGACCTTGTGGATAAACCACAAAGAATGAGGCGGGATAGAGTAGATGCTATGGCGACTCCTGACTACATCCTCACATTGCGTGAAAAAATTGGCCACGACCAACTCTTCCTGCCGGCTTGCACGGCGGTCATCATTCGTGACGTGCCCATGAACGCTGCGCTGTGGGAAGTGCCGTCGGTGCTTCTCGTGCAGCGCGCGGACAATGAGACGTGGGCGCCGGTGGAAGGCATCTGCGAGCCAGGAGAGGAAATCACCACCACAGCGATTCGCGAGGTCAAAGAGGAAATTGGCCTCGATGCGAAGGCTGAGGCGCTGCTCGGAGTAGGTCAGGTTGGGCCGGTTGTTTACGGCAATGGCGACGAGTGCATGTTCATGTCCACCGCCCTGCGTTTGAGTGTTCCGGATGGGGCGGAGCCGGTTGTCTCTGACGAGGAAAACTTGGCGGCGCAGTGGTTCTCGGTGGCGCAGATGCCGGCGTCGCTAAGCGCGCGCAATCGCATGATCATCGGTGATGCAGTTGCCCAAATGAAGCACCCGCAGGGCTTCCGCCCGCGTATGGGATTTGTGAAGCGAAATTAGCGTTTCCTGCCGCAGTGAAAAATGCCCTCCTAGCTGCATATCTGTCGTCTGATTGTTTTCTGGGCTGATTCGGTGATAGCCTGAAGATCCGTAGGTCGCCGCGTGAGGCGCCCGCGGATTTTTTTGATCGTGGGGTCATAACGTTGCGCATTGCCTGCCGCATTCGCAGTCAAAACTCCCGAAAGGCGCATATCATGCCATCGCGCTCCAGTCAGCAGACCAAGTTCATTTTTGTCACCGGAGGCGTCGTGTCCTCCCTGGGTAAGGGCCTGACGGCGGCGTCGCTGGGTCAACTGCTCATCGCCCGCGGGCTCTCCGTGACCATGCAGAAGCTCGACCCATACCTCAACGTAGATCCAGGAACGATGAATCCGTTTGAGCATGGCGAGGTCTTCGTTACGGAGGACGGCGCTGAGACCGACCTCGACCTCGGCCACTATGAGCGTTTCCTCGACCGCAACCTGACCAAGAACGCCAACGTGACCACGGGCAAGGTGTACTCCTCGGTGATCGCCAAGGAGCGCCGCGGTGAATACTTGGGCAAGACCGTGCAGGTCATCCCGCATATCACGGATGAAATCAAGGACCGTGTGTTAGCCATGGCCGAACCGGATGCTGAGGGCAACGTGCCGGACGTGGTTATTTCTGAAATCGGTGGCACGGTCGGCGACATCGAATCTCAGCCCTTCCTCGAAGCCGCCCGCCAGGTGCGCCACGCGGTAGGACGCGAGAACATCTTCTTCATTCACTGCTCGCTGGTGCCGTACCTGGGCACGTCGGGGGAGCTGAAGACTAAGCCGACCCAGCACTCGGTGGCTGAGCTGCGCTCCATCGGCATTGTGCCGGATGCGGTGGTGCTGCGCTGCGACCGCGTGGTGCCAGATGGCCTGAAGCACAAGATCGCGCTGATGACCGACGTAGACGAGGAAGGCGTAGTGTCCTGCCCAGACTCGCCGTCCATTTATGACATTCCGGAGGTGCTCTACAGGGAGCACCTGGATACCTTTGTGATTCGCAAGCTGGGGCTGCCATTCCGTGATGTGGATTGGACGCAGTGGGGCGATCTGCTCGATCGCGTGCACAACCCGCAGCGCGAGGTCACCGTGGGCATCGTAGGCAAGTACATTGACCTGCAGGATGCGTATCTGTCGGTGGCGGAGGCTATCCGCCACGCCGCATTTGCCCACCATGCGAAGGCAAACATTAAGTGGATTACCTCAGATGACTGCGAGACCGACGCAGCCGGCCAGCTGGGCGAGCTCGATGCGATTGTGGTGCCGGGCGGATTTGGCGTGCGCGGGATTGAGGGCAAGATTGCGGCGGTGTCTTATGCCCGTGAGAAGAAGGTTCCGTTCCTGGGCTTGTGTTTGGGGCTGCAGTGCACGGTGCTTGAGGCGGCGCGACGGGCGGGTATTTCGGATGCGTCCTCGACGGAGTTCGACCCGAATACGCCATCGCCGGTTATTGCGACGATGGAGGAGCAGCAGGCGGCAGTAGCCGGCGAAGCCGATTTGGGTGGCACCATGCGCTTGGGCGCATACCCGGCGACGTTGCAGGAAGGCTCCGTTGTGGCTGCGGCCTATGGAGCCACCGAGGTCTCTGAGCGTCACCGCCACCGCTACGAGGTCAACAACGCCTACCGCGAGCAGATTACTGAGGGCTCCGGCCTCGTATTCTCCGGCACTTCGCCCGATGGAAAGCTGGTGGAGTTTGTTGAGTACCCTGAGCACCCATTCATGGTGGCTACCCAGGCGCACCCGGAGTACAAGTCGCGCCCGACGCGTCCGCACCCGCTGTTTAACGGGCTGGTTGCTGCTGCGCTGAGCTAAAAACAGCCGAAAGTGCGCTCAGCGTCAGCGGTTGATGTGCACTTTGACCATCTTGTGCTGCCTCGATGGGGTGTTTGGGGCGGAAAGATGCTTCGAATGCAGGGGTGCGTTGGGGATGCCGTGGTGCGGACGCAGGTTGGTAGCCGATGCGGAGCTTAGTGGTGCTTGACGACGTCGCGAAGCGTGTCTGCGTCCTCGACCACGAAGATGCGGCCGGAGGCGATGGAGTCGAAGACCTCCTCGTAGGAGGTCCACGGATGCGAAGAGTCAACGCAGACTAGGACGGCGTCGTCGACGGTGATGAGCAGTTCACCGCGGGAAGCGAGCGCAAAGAAGAGTTCGCAGTCGGAATAGGCGTAGCGCCAAGCGGTGGCATAGAAGTCACGCGCGCCGGGGAAGGAGGTCTCCAGTAGCAGCGTTGAGGTTAGAAGAAAGATGCCATCGCGCGGCAAAGGCACGAGAATCTCCCTGATCGCAGGCATGTTTGCTTGGGCCAAGGAAACAAAGGTTAAAGGCATAACCTTCACCTTAACGCGCTGCATTCATTTTCTACTGAGATGAGGGGGCCGACGCCGCTGATTGTACGCTCGCAAAGAATCGGAGTCGAAAGCCTGCTAAAACGCCAGAACCCGCGCCCAGAAGCGCGGGTGGTAGCTCTAAACAGAGGGGGACATTTGCGTTTCTCTTTGACCAGTGCGAACACACCCCCACAGTGACCCTTCACGACGAAACCCCCTCTGATTTCACGGCGCCGGAGCTTTACGCAGGTCAACCAGGTTAAGTTCACGCGGTTACCCCAACCGAAAGTGCTCACGCTGCAAGCGTCAGAAGGGCGAGTCAGGTTAGTGTCGCACGGTGTCGCTGCGTTTCTATTTGGCGTGCAAGCGAACGGGGCATCAAGGAAAACCTTCCCGAAAGACCGCGTGGCTTTCCCGCTGAAACTGATTAGATGGGAAATGTGGAACATCTACCATTCGATACTCTTTCATTATTCGTCGCAGCAGCGGCGCTGTTTGTTTCGCTTGTTGCGCTGCTTCTGTCCTGGCGTCAGCTTCACGAAGCGACAACTTCCAACGGCGGTCGTGGAATGAATATCAGTGTTAAGCACATCTCTCGTGAAGATGTCAGCTCAGAAGATGCCGTGAAAATAGACGAGGCGCTCGCGGGAATGAGGCACGAGTATGTTCCGTTCATGGTGTCCTTCGAGGTTACGGGGCCAGCCGAGTACTACCAGGTGATCCCATACACTTGGGGGAAGGACGGAGTGAGTGATCGGACTGGATTTGAAGAGCCCATCCCTAAGCTCACATGTGAAGATGAGAGGGTCAGTGTAGTTTCAATGATCCAGAAGGAACTCATTGATGGGATCAGATTTGGTGTGGCGTGGCTTCAACCTGATGGAGTCGGTCTGAAACCTGGAGCCATCCGCTTCGACTTGAACGGGGACTTAGAGGAGTGGGTGTGGAGGAATCGCTTCGTTTCCAAACTGCCGTTCGTCAATCCAGGGCGATGGAAACCACGCAAAACCCCAAGACCATCCGTTGGTCCGCTGACTCAGCCATGGGAACTTCGACAAGCTCGTAGGCTAAGTTTCATCGGCAAGAAGCGACTGCAATAACAGAAAAACTGAACACGGACCCCGCTGGGCATTTATAAATAACTTCCTGAACTGTGCTAATGCAGGCCCCGAGTCTCAGTTTCCCACGAAAATGTTCCACTAATTCCCATTGCGAAACCGGCTGTGTCCGTGGCTAAGCTCTTAAAGTAGCGTCGTCGAGGCGCCGGTGAACATACGACAGCAGCGACAATGCCTCGTAGAGTTCCGTTTCTGTCACTATTCGGTTCAGTCTCGGGTCGTGTGCGGTCGGGTTTCGATACAAGCCACCAATCGACTTCACGAGATTACACAGCCCATTTTGTTCGTTTTGCTCAGTCTCGGTGTTAAGACTGTTGATGGCTAAGATGCCACTCTTTGTAGACAGTGCCGCGTCTGCTAATGCCGAACCGTCGATGCCCAAACCCGTCATGTCCCGCAAGCGCTGAAACACGGACTTTGAGGCTTCCAAGACCGCGTGAAGGTAACCGTGGCGCAGAATCTCTTCCTCGCAGTAGGCCAGGACCTCCTTGTGGGTACCACGTCGGTTTAGCTCCTCCCGCACTGTGTTGGTGAGTCGCTGGGCTTCCATTGGGGTCGATGCGCCCTTTGTCCGTGCTATTCCACCCTCATCGTTTACCTTGAGACCGTGGAGCACAAGAACTGGGTTGATGAGGCGTCGCCTGATGTCAAACAGTTCTGAGTTGTGGACGTAGCGGGCCGGAGCGAAGGCGCGTGCGAGGAACGTGATTACGCGGTCGGCGTTGCCGCGGGTGCGTTGGGAGTGGTCAAAAGCGGCTACCAGTCGCTTCCACTTTGTAATTTCGCCAGGGTCGTACATGTTGAGCTGGTGAAGGAGTTGCTCGATCTCGCGGCCGGTGAGACCATTTTCCGTGTCGCCGATAGCTTTGGCTAGTGAGGTAAGCGTTGCAGATGGGAATGACGGTGTGCTCATAGACTTAGAGTCTATTTCCTTGATTGCGTTGGCAAGACACCTCACGGGAGGACGGACAAAACCCCTGCTGCACGAGTGCCTGAGTGGGCGCTCATGCAGCAGGGGCCTCAAACCTAGGCGACTTGATTCTTAACTCGGCAGCATCCTCTCCACGCAGCCAATACTAATGAGCTCTGCAAACGAGTCGCTGTTGCGAATGTCGCTCTCGAACGCAATCAGGTACGCCCAGGTGGCGTCCTGGTAGTCCGGGTGAGCCACCAGGGAACGTAATAGACGCTCGGTGGCTTCACGCTTGCGTAAAACGATCTCGTCCTCGCGCTTGTCGTCGGCCTTACCTTCAATAATCCAATAGGTTCCGTCTGTGCCCAGCACGACGAAATCAGGAATATAGTCGTTGCGCGTGGTGTAGGCGACCTTCGCCCCGTTGTCCTCATAGATACGCGTCCACCACGTCACGTTCGGGTCGAAGTTGAGTAGCCGGGCGAGTTGGTACTCGGCAGTAAACGAGTCGAAGGCGGCGGCGTCGAACAAGCCTTTGTCCCATGGTCCGTAGTACTGCTTGGCTGCAAACCCAGCGTCCTTGGTGCGCGTCTTCTGGTTCACGTTCTCCAGCGGTTTCTGTACCGTCCGGCCAACGGGAAGGATGTAGGAGGTCTGCACCGGCAGAGTTACTGGGTGGACAGTGACCTCAGTGAACGTGTTCTTCGCAACCGCAGCCTTCGCTTCCTGCTTTACCATGTCCAGCAGACTCACCACTGCGGACTCCTTGGCCTTGACAGTCCACTTCTCAACCCCGGAGGCTTTCATAAACGTCGGGACAATGCTACGGCGCAGCACCGCGTCATTTTCTTTCGTCGCCTGGAAAAGCCCCGTTCGCATGAGCCTATTCGTCAGCTCACTCTCCACCTTGCTTGTCGATTCCCTGAAACTCGGCACAGACTGGCGTTCCATGTGCTTCACACCCAGTTTGTCGGCGGCTTCTTCGACGATGATCTTTGCGCGGTCAAGAAGTTCCCCGTGGTCAGTGACTTTCTTCGCGGCCTCGACGATCACCGAGGTGGGAATATCCACCAAGCTGAACGGGCGCTGTGTCTCAGTCATTGTCGAGGAGGGGAACGTAAAGGTCTGCCCCTCAAACGCCTCGTTCACTTTTACGACAACCGGCGCGACAATCTCGACACCAGTGGTGATCTCCTCGTCATCGCCTACGTTTCGAGCCCCGATAGGAAGACCCGAACCGGCAGACGGTACGCCAGTTGCTGAATGGTCCTGATCCCCGGTGGTCGCGCCGGCTCCATTGCCATCTCCAGTATTGTCGTCAGCTTCGGTACCCGTCCCAATCTCGCCGCCGGTCACACCAGGATCAACAACAGGGGATACGCTGCCGCCGCTCGGTGGCAAGACCAATTCCGGCTTGACGCCTGGAATGTCTTCCTCGATACCGAACTCACGCAGCACGTTCTCCGACGTCAACAAGTCAACGAATGACTTATGGGAGATAATATCAAGCTCGTCGATGGCAGGAACTCTCGTGAGCTTGCCAAAGGGCAAGCGAAGGCCACGGCCCATTACCTGCTGGGTGAGCACTTCCGAGCCCATTGCGCGCAGGGTACACATCACCGCAATACGCTTCGTGTCCCACCCTTCGCGCAGTTTATTTACGGACACGATGACCCGGACAGGGGAGTTCGGTTCGTCAAGGTTTCGTAGCAGGGTTTGCGTTGTCGCGTCATCGTGCTGGTTATCGACCTGGAGGACGGCATGGACGGCGTTCGGGTCTGGGAAGTACGTGTTGCGCAACGTCGTCGCGGTTTCCGTCGCGTGGTTGACATCGGTACACACGACGAAAAGAAGTGGCTTCGTTTGCTTGCCGTCAGGGTGTGCTTCTCGGTGCAGACGGTATGCCTCCTCCTTCAAAGCCAAAAGAGACATAGCGTCCTGGAGCTGGCGCTCCGCCTCGCCCTTTTTGTAGCCCTTGTCGCGGTAGACCAAGACGGGTTGTTTGACGAACCCGTGGGAGATCGCCCTCCATAACGGGTAGCGGAAAACAACGTCATCGTCCTTGGACGATGACGCAGTAAGTCCCACTGTCGCAGCAGGATGGAAGGCCTTCAACGATTCTTGGAAACGCGCAGCAGTAGAACCAAACAAGTGAGCTTCGTCGACGATCACCACTAGGTCGTCCAGTTCAATAAGACGTTCTGCGAGGATGCCCGTCTCCTCCTGGAAACGCCACGTCTTGCGACGCTGGGCCTCCACGCCAGTCGCCTCGTTCTTGCCTCCGTCTTTTGGTGGGAACAGCTGCTGGACGTTAAAAATGTAGACCGTGGACGCACCCTCACCGGCGAACAGGTGGTACCACGACTCACCCAAGCGCAGCTTATGCACGTCGTCTGGAGTGACCAAGGCAGGTGGGATGTCAAAACCACCGATGTAGCGGTTCGACCCCTGCGAGAAGTCAGCGACCGTCTTGTTCTGCACCACAGTGTTCGGGGTAACTAGCATCACATTCATCACGCCTTGGCGGCGCAGGTATTCCACTAGCGACGCCATGATGTACGTCTTGCCGACACCAGTGGCAAGGTCGAGGAGCAACTGCTTCTGTGGGTCAAAATCGCCACTTTCCAGGCGTCGAACAATGGCCTTGAGCGCTTCAACATTCGGCTGACGCAAGTCGAACTTGGCCTTCATCTGCTCGATCAAATTCTCGTCGTAGGAGATATTCAGCGGCATGGTCTAGTTCTCCTCTTCTTCGCCAAATGGGAACAAGTCAAGTGGGACGTGGACTACGCGGGAGCCATTCTTGTAGGAACGGACCACATCGCGCACCCCCTCGTCCAGGTTGGTTGCAGCAAACAAAATCGAATGACCCTCCGGCAGGTGCGCCATAAGGTCGCCCACCTTGGCTTCGGTGAGTACACCCTCCACGACGGCTAGATGCTCGTTGTTACGGCGACCGGAGAAGTGTGGGTCACTGGCCGACAGATGGAACCCCAGGTTTGCCGCCACCGAAGCGATCAGCGTTTCGCCTGTCGCAGCGTCGGTTAGATGCGTGTATCCGGTCTCTGGGGTGTAGTCGTAGCATGACGGGGCGAGCTTGGCGACGGTGAACCCACCTCCGCCGAGCCAATTCACCACGTCGCCTGAGTTCTTCGTTTTCACCAGTGCTTTCAGAGCCTTGATGTCGGCGGACTTCTTGAGGCTGTCGTGCTCCTTGATTGCTTTGTTCAGTAGACTCGTGAGCTTTTGCGCGTCTTCTGGTGTCATACCTTCCGGCAGGCCATTTTCGGTGTCGTCGATACGCTCACTCTTTGACGTGGAAATTCCCCCCATGTCTTCGCCGTTCACCACCTTTGTCAGACGAGGGAGTGTAAAGCGGTGAAAGGTGTCCTCCAGGAGTTCGCACGTCACCCAGCGCCGTCCCATTTTTTGGGCTACCGCAGCGGTAGTACCCGAACCGGCAAACACATCGAGGACGATGTCGCCGGGGTTGGTGGCGATGTGGATGATGCGTTCGAGGAGGCGTTCGGGCTTGGGTGTGGCAAAGGGCGTTTGGCCTGGAAAAAGGGTTTGGATTTCCTTTTTGGCCGATGTCGTCGTTCCTACCTCATTGGCGAGCCAAAGGGACTCTGGGACGATGGTAGATTCGATTTCCGACTCGAAGCGTTTCAATTGAGGTGACGCGTCTCCATTGGAACCGAACCAAATTCTGTTGTCTGCAAGTAGTGCCTCGTATGCCTCTAGGGGGCGAGGCCAGCACCTTCCCTTTGGCGGTTTCACCACTCGGCCAGAAGGTAGCGTGATTGGGTATTCCATGTTCGGCCGAATCCCCGGTGCGGCGAATGGGGCAAGTTTCCAAGGGCCACGAGGGTCGTTATCTGGGTTTTTGAACGTTGAAACAAACGGTATCTTATTCAGGTTCCCCCTGATATTGTTCCGTTGCTTTGAATAGCAGGTGATGTAATCGTGGGAGACTGAAATATCTGCATCATTCGATTTTGATGTACGCTTTTGCCAAGTGAATTCGCATATAAAATTGCTGGCCCCAAACACCTCGTCCATAAGTAGGCGCATCCGGTGGTTTTCCACATCGTCAAGGTGAACCCAAATCGAGCCGTCCTCGCTCAACAGCTCTCGCAAGTGCAGTAGGCGGTCGCGCATCATGGTTAGCCAGACTGAGTGCTCAAGGTTGTCCTCGTAGTTAGCGAAAGTCTGCGCCGTATTGAACGGCGGGTCGATGTAGACGCACTTGACCTTTCCGACATATTTGTCGCGGAATTCCGGCACGCGTGTCAGTGCCTCTAGAACATCCCCGGATTCTCCCTGAATGAGCAAGTTGTCGCTCTGTGGCTCCAAATCGGCACGTTCCCCGTATTGCACCCCGTCCCGCTTCTCGTTTCGCCGACCCGTCACCTTTTCGGGAACCGTCAAGGTGTGCGTTTCGCAGTACCGCGGGTCGCGGGGGTCGACCCAGGTGTACCCATATTTTCCGGCTTCTGTGGGAATGAGTGCCTTGTCTTTATTGAACCAGGTCAGCTCAAGTTTTTGTGGGGGCATGGTTCCTTCTGAAATTCGTGTCTGGATGTTTGCTGAAAAGTCTTTTTTCAATGGTAGCAATTAGGTGGATAGACCCCATTGCTTTTAGTGGCATAGGGGCGCAGTCGGAGGGGCTACTGCGTGCTGGTGAGGATGCCAAGCATCGCGGTGGCGAACTTCCCGTAGCTATCGAGCGCCGGACCAATGGCTGTGAACGCCCCCAGCAGTCGCCCAGGCTGTTTTCCGTTTTCAGTTGCTGCGAGCACCGTGTCGGCTTCCGCGACGTGGCCGTCGTGACGGAGCGCTTCGGCAAGGGCAAGGACCTGTGCTTCGGACACTGCGAGGGTGACATTCTGTGTGTTGCCGGAGCCGATAATTCCCGCGTTTACAGGGGCATTGAAGTTGAAGACTGGGGCCGGAGTTGGCGTTGGTTCGGGGCGAGTGGTGGCAAGACCCGCGGCGACTTCTTCACCGTCTGCGGTCAACATGCCGCACCACATGACGTGGTTCATGTCGGAATGGGATTGCTTGGTCATGTAGCCGTTGTCGATACACCAATGACCGACTTTGAAAATGCTCTCGGCAGCAACGCCGTGGCGCTCGCCTAGGGCGGTGGCGTTGAGGTCGCGTAGTGGGTGCTGTCCAACTTCGCGGATCAGGTCGTCGGCGATGGTGTATTTATCGGACTGGGACATTAAGGGCATCTCCTTGAATTATGGGGGATTGGTGTTATTGCTACCTTATTCCGTTGCCTGGACAGCCCTCTGGAACTGCCGTACCCATGTTCGATATATGCATTTGGTGGCTGTTTACTGTGGTTGCGTCAGTCGCTGCGTCCCAATCAGTGGCAGAAGTAATTTTGCGGTGCTTACCCGGAGGATAGGGGATTCAGGAAACCTCCCTGCCGGCACCTAGCCACCTGTATACAACCAGCTACCACGTCGTATCAAACGCGATACCACGAATAGTTTTGCAGTGAATGGAAGCTCTGCGGTAGCCCACGAACTCTAGGAGCCCCCAGGTCGCAGTCCCGCACTGGAGCAACCCACCGTGACCCCTAAGGGCTTTCAGGCTGCGCGACCGGGCTACCCATTCGATAATGAGCCTATGGCTGCGACGACCCTCAACGAGCGTCAAAAGGAAGTCCTGCACTGGATCAACGACGGTTGCCCGGCGGACTCGGTTCCACAAGGTAACTATAAGATTTCCGCTCGCTCCCTAGAGGGCCACGGTCTCGTGAAAATCAAGGGCCATGGACAGACCTGGAAAGCCACGGTGACTGCGCGTGGTAAACGAGTCCTCGCCGGCATCGAACCATTGGTGAAACAACGCAAGCGCACCGCAGTCTTTCCACCTCGGCCAATCGAACGCCCGGCGCCCGTTCCTCCGCCACCTCCAAAGCCCAGTGACGAAGTGGTCGAGGCGCTGTACAAGCGCCTGCGCAACCCGAAAGGTGTGGCGTACCGCGCCCTGTGCTCCGAGGAGAGCTTTAAGACTATCTGGGAGCCAAGGCTCAAAGCCCTAGCGCACCGCGAGGACCTTATTGGCGAAGACATGGTTTTGCATTACGAGTTTGCCCCGCGGCATTACCTGCGTGAACCGGCGTCGCACGTTTGGGTTGCTCTTGTGAAGAAGGTCGTCTTTGACCCCCGCAACCTGGACATTGCAACAGGGGAGAAACGAGTCAACAAGTTTCACCCCATGGTCGGCAAGTTCTCCGAGGGCAAGCACTTCAAGGTTTCTCCCCAGACGCAACCCCGTGCCCGCCGTTTACTGCACGTCCTGTTCAAAGAAGTCGAACGCCTTGCCTGGACAGTGGCGTACGAGAGAGATGAACGGTACTACAGCTATGCCCACAACGTTCCCAGCTATGTGAAAGTGAAGACGAAACACCGAAGCTATGAAGTCAAGGTGGTGGAGGCTCACGACTCCTTCCAGCGCGAGCCTACGAAACAGGAAATCGAAGAGCACAGGAGGTGGGCTGGAAGCTCTGACATGCCCACTCGAAAGTTCTACACCCAAGTCAAAAACGGGCGGCTGAGCATCGAAGTTGGGTTTCGGTCCGTTAGGGACACCAAGCGCAAGCCCGAACGGCTGGACACAGAACTTTCTGACCTCCTAGACGCGCTAGTCGAGATCGAATTGGCCGACAGTGTCCGGGCGGAAATGAAGGAGATTCAGGACTCCGCTTGGCAGCGCCGTCTCGACACCGCAGCGAAGCTCGTAGCGCAGCGCGTTCAGGAAGACCATGAGTGGAAAACACTGACAGAACAAGCGGCTAGGTGGCATGAGTATGTCTCCGTGCAGCAGTTCTTGGCGGCGGCGCGGGAGGGAGGTGTGGACCCTGACTACCTAGCGTGGAGTGCTCGGGTCGTGGGGCGGGTGAAGCCCCTGTCGGATGTAGAGATTCCAGCTCCCGCAAAGTTCGACCGCTACGACCACCGAGCCGAGATCGAAGCGGTGGCGGGGCGGTTGACGGACGACTTTCAGTGGTGGGACGAGTGACGGTTACTGGTCGGAAATTTCAGTTAAGAGTTTCAGTGCTTGGCATTCTGAGTTCAGGAACGGGGTTCCGTTTCCGTGCCAGGGCAAAGTGTGGGCAGTCTATGAAGGGTAAAAATGCCTAGCGTGCAAGAGTGTTTCTAATTCCTTATGTCGTAGTATTTAATATGAAAAGTTGAGCTGAAAGTGCCTGGCTGATTGTGTCAATACTTTCGACATGAGGAGAGTGTTTCTGTGGGCCGTCGAGTGCTAACCGTCAGTGAAGTCACGTTTCGACAAAAGAGAAATCCTAAAGGGAAATCTTTCGAGCCGGCTGATCTCGACGGGGCCGATCTGTTAGAGGTTTTCGGAGATTGGATCAAGAACCTAAGCTCTGACGACACCAAGGATGATGTTCAGCAAAAGTTCCTCAAGGTAAGTGACTCAAAGCTCGTCGCAGAGCGCGTCTTATTTTTGCAGGTGAGCATTGGTTCCTACGGCGAGGGTGGTGAAGTCATCGAGGTGGAAACCGAAAGGGTAACGGCCAGATTTTCAGAAAATGAGGTGCCAGTCGGAGAGAATCGACTGCTTCTCTTTGTCCCAAAGCGCGGAACGAAAGCCTACCTCTTCTCTGAGGAGTCGTCACGAGGCAGTTCGGGCCGAATTATTTTGAAGAGGTTTAAGAAGTACTTCGGAGAATACTCGACGAAAGTGCTTTGTGAATTTCAATCAGTTGTTGAAAGCGAAGCCTGGATTGAAGCTGCGAAGCTAAAAGAGGTCGAAGTCAGAGTTGAAGGTAGGAGCACTGACGTCGACGGAAATATCGTGGAGACAGGTACCTTGTGTCACATCGCCCGACCGAAAAAGAGGCAGTTCTTTTCCTCCGATCTGCTCGGGAAATTGAGAGACAAAAAGAACATTTCAAAGGTTGTCGGGGTAGGTGAACTACCGGAGGGCCCAGAGGTTTATGTGACCATGGTTCACAACAACCGACAGAAGAAGTTTGAACTCGGAGACATTGAAGCCCCATTAGTCCGAGAAGTGCTCAATGACTCTAACGAACCAGTCTTGACTGACACTGAACTCTTGGCTCGATGTGAAGAGAGGGGCATGGAATTTTGCGAGAGACTAGGTAATGATTGTTATGTCCATGGGCTTTTTGGACACGGAGTCC
>NZ_KV788307.1:0-552 GCF_001807215.1 Corynebacterium sp. HMSC05D08
TGTGATGTCTAGTGACTTCTTGGACTCGGAGTCCATTGACTTTTTGGACTTGGAGTCCAGTTAGTTTTTTGACGCGGAGTCCAGGAAGTTTATGGACAGGATGTCTAATGACTTTTTGGACTCTGGTTTCTTGACAATGTGGGGATGGCAATTCCGATTACTCTCCGCAAGAAGATAGCGGATTTCGATCCCATCCGTGAGGGCATCACGGTCCAGCAGTTCTGCAAGAACATCGGCGTATCGAAGCAGACGTATTACAACATCAAAGCATGTATCGCCGAGCGCGGGCGGGCTGGCATCGTGCCGGATAGCACGGCACCGCTGAACCCGCGACGGGTCTACGATGACAAGATTCGACAACAGGTCCTGCAAGCTCGCGGTGCGTTACAAGCCCGCGGCCAAGACTGCGGCCTATGGTCAATCTTCTACTTCTTCCTCGATGAACTCGGCTACGAACAACCACCGTCACGAGCTTTAATCGCACAATGGTTGCACGAGGCTGGCGTCGCTGACATCAATGCACGTAAACGACCGCGTAAGTCCTACAGGCAC
>NZ_KV788308.1:0-936 GCF_001807215.1 Corynebacterium sp. HMSC05D08
CCGTAACCGCGGTACCAACTACCCGCGCTCAGCACCCGTACTACTACCTCTCGTGCGACGCGCTGACGATGAAAGTCCGGGAAGGCGGACGCGTGGTCAAAACGAGTGTGCTGCTAGCAACCGGTGTCAACAATAACGGCTACCGGGAACTGTTAGGCATGCAAGTAGCTACCGCTGAGTCCACCGCTTCGTGGACCGGGTTCTTTAGGGACTTAAAAGCCCGCGGTCTAGGTGATGTCTACCTGGTGACAAGTGACGCTCACTTAGGCATTCAAGCAGCGGTGTCTGATGTGCTGCCACATGCCTCCTGGCAGCGGTGCCGCACCCACTTCGCTAAGAACCTCTCGTCCATGGTGCCGAAGACCCAGTGGCCGACATTATCGGCGATGTTCCACACGATCTTCCAACAACCCGATGCTGAGGCGGTGTGGACTCAGGCTCGGGAAGTGGTGGAATTCTGCCAGGCGAAATTTCCACATGTTGCAGACTACCTAGAAGAACATCTTGATGATGTGTTGGCGTTTACCCACACACCGAAGTCAGTGTGGACCAAAGTCTGGTCGAATAACCCCACCGAACGGCTCAATCGCAAGATCCGCCGGCGCACTGATGTTGTCGGGATCTTCCCCCACCGTGATGCTGTGATTCGCCTAGTCGGGGCCGTCCTTGCTGAGCAGCATGATGAATGGATTCAACAGAAACGCTACATGTCGTTGACAAGCCTAGAGCAAACCAAAGCGTTGATCACAGCCAATGTCCTCGACACCGACACCACCACCCCGGCAGGCAAGGAGATTGCAGCCTAATGACCAACCACGCCCAGGCCCGTGCCGGACCCGATCCCGGCTAACCGATCACCGACGATTCGAAAGAACTCATACACCACATCCGCGGACTTGACCTTGCTGAAGCCAGGAGAAAAGCGAGGAACGATTG
>NZ_KV788309.1:0-2663 GCF_001807215.1 Corynebacterium sp. HMSC05D08
CTGACGGGCGTTTCTTTTCGGTACCGGTAGGGCGGTATCGGGTACCGGGGTGTTGGTGGTTGCCGGTACCCGGTTTTTACCCCCGGTTACGACTTTCGGGGTTGACGTAGCCGTGTGGGTGTCGTAGGGGCCATCCTTTCTTGTTTGATGTCGTCGCGGGTTCGCATGTCTTCTCCTGTCAGGGTGAGTTTCGAGCCGTGGTTGGCGAGTCTGGACATGACTGCGTCTGCCAGTGCTGCTTCTGAGAAGACGTCGTACCAGTAATCGGGTTCGTGTTGGCTGGCGATCACGGTAGAGGCATGCTCACGCCCGACGAGCAGGTTGAATACCTGGTTCAACGCGTGCGCTGAGACATCGGTGGCGAGAAAATCATCGATGACGACAAGTGCCGGGGCTTGCAGGTCGGCGAGGAGTTGTTTGCGGGCCTGGGGATGCTCAGCCGCAGCGTCGAAATCGTTGGCCAGGTCGTTGAGCCGGAAGTAACGGGCGGTGAGCTTTTTGCGGCACGCCGCGACGGCCAGGGCTTGGGCGAGAAAACTTTTACCGGTGCCGGTAGCTCCCACGATGATGAGGTCTTTGCCGTAGTCGATCCATTCGCAGGTGGCGAGCCGGTCGATGCGGTCTTGGGTTACACCGCGGCCGGGATAGGCATCGAAGCGCTCGAGTGCGGCGGTTGAGCCAAGGAGTTTCGCTTCACGCAACCTTGTCTGGATGACCTTGTTGTCGCGGGCGGTGAGTTGGGCTTCGAGGGCTTCTTTGATCTTGTCTTCGAAGGAATCGTTATCGCGCGAGGGGTCGTTGACGATCTCTTGGATCGTCGCGGCGAACACGCGCATCCCGCGCAGCGAGCCGAGCTTGTCGAAATCTTCATCGGTTAACGCCATGATGCTTCTACGCCTCCTCACCGAATTCAAGCTCACTGAACTCGAACGCTGCTTTGCCCCGTACGTGCGACGCCTGGGCTGGTGGTGCGGGACGAATCACCGGCCTAGTTGACGCGGCAGATGATGTAGGTGATTGCGCACCACCTGTGGCGGTGGTGCGGGTTGCGAGGTCTTTGATGGTGTCGTGGACTTTGCGCACCGACGGGACCATGTGGGAGTCGAGGACGTCTTGGCAGGCTTGTTCAAGCAGGCTGCGGGAGTACTTCTTCGACAGGCTCAGCACGCCAAGGGCGCTATTGTAGGCTTGGGCTTCAACTTGGCGGGCGTGAAACATCTGGCGGATGAGTTCGTAGGTTGCGGCCCCAATACTTTGAGCCCATGACTCAATCCGGCCCCGATCCCACTTCGTGGCCAAGTCCTGGTGCTTTGCCGGCACATGCTCTTTATCTGTGGAGTACTGCATGTTGCCAGGCTTTTTACGGTGGGAAGCGATATGCTCACCCGCGCTGAAGATGTCGACGACATCGTCGAAGATCTGCACGTCGACACTTTTGCCGGCGAAGCTCCACGGCACAGAGTAGAAATGCTTCTCCACTTGGACGTGGTAGTTCACCCCGGCCTTGGCTTTACGCCACGTGGAATACGACCAGCGCTGTTGAGGCAGCGGGCGCAATGCTTCTGCTTCGCTTTCAACAAACAATTGCCTGCGGCTTGCGTTGCGGCCCCGGAATCCTTCCCGGTCGTTGATCCAGTCGACCTGTGCTGCAATAGCGGCGTTGAGAGCGTCGAACGTGGAGAACTCTTGGCCCGATAACGCTTCTGCGACCCAGGTCTGGACGATATCGACCGCCTTTTCCACATGGGCCTTATCCCTGGGTTTACCCGGCCTAGCCGGGGTAATCCCGCAACCGTAGAACTCGGCGAACTGCTGGTAGCGCTCGTTGACTTCACGCACCGTCGCACCACGTGTGATCTGGTTGGTTGCTGTCGAGGCGTTATCGGGCACGATGCGCACCGGCACGCCACCGATATAGTCCAACGCGTCGCGGTGGGCACACAGCCACGACCGCATCCGCATATCCGGCCACGCACTGGCATGGATAAGCCCCGAATGCGGCAGCGACGCCACAAACACATACGCCTGCACAGACACCCCGGTCAACGGGTCAACAACTGCCATGGTTTCCCCGGACCAATCAACGCACAGCTCCTCACCAGGGGCATGGGTCAAAAGCGCAGTCAGGTCGTTGACATCGACGTAGTTTTCAAACAGCGCGCAGAACTGCCGGTAGGAATAATGCTGCTGGCCAGAAGTAGCCTGACGGCGGGTGTATTTATGGTGTTCCACCTTCAACGTCACCCGCTCACCGCGTCGGCGCCGGGCGGCGATGCCTGCGAAATCCGGTTCCACAAACGCATCTGAATCCCGCCGGCGATTATCCGGAAACAACTCCGAAAGCTCCTGCGGCGACAACGCGGTAATCGTGTCCTCGTCCATCCCAGTCGAGCGCAACACCCGACTGGCCTTATCAATACTGCTGCGCGAGCACCCCAAATCCGACGTGATCTGCGACCACGAGCGGCCTTGCACAAGCGCCAGCATGATCAACCTGTAATTGGTGACCACACCAAACTCCTTCCATGGTTACGCGGCCCGCGCGTACACACTGCGCAGGGCCGTCAACCACAGACTGCCAACCCAACTACCCCCGGTACCCGATACACGCACACCCAGTACCCGATACCCGCCCGACCGGTACTAAAAACCGAACCCGGTCA
>NZ_KV788310.1:0-79371 GCF_001807215.1 Corynebacterium sp. HMSC05D08
GTAAAAGAAGCGGAACTAAACCCAGGACGCTTCAAAGTGACTTCAGTGATGTCGGTAATCGGGGGGTTCGCATTCTCGATGAATTGTTAGCGGACATGAGAAACTGACCAGTGGCGGACACCACGGGGGCAGGGCGTGTTCGAATGATTGACTCGTCCTGTTGGAGTATGGTAAGCGAACTTATCCCCTCTGGTTCAGAGCCCTGTTGTGACGTCGATCTAGCGCTGGGATGCTCCTCGAGTTCGAACGACGATGACGTGGTGCATCAGCCGACCGATGGGAGCCGTGTTGTTCGGTGTCGGGCGCACCTGTGGCATGAGGTCCGTGAAGCTTGGCACATGTGATTTCACGGAACGTGCCGACGGCGCGGCCGCGTGCTGTGGTTGCCTTCGATAGGCACGAGGAACCCGGTGTTGGAGTCACCATCGGCGCCGGCGGGGCCACAGACCTGACACCTCAACTTCACCCCTACTTCTTCTAGAAGACAATTGCTGCTGATTAGAGACGGAGTCAGGTCCGACCGCGCTTTTCGCTAGATGAGTCCGGTTAGACTCTTCTATCGAACATCGGATGAAGACCCCTTATTTTCCTACCCCCAATAAAAACCCCCAACCCCCTAAATCCCGTGTCCGCCACTGGTCAGTTATTCATGTCCGCCAACATGAATTGAACCGCGTAGCCTTTGACGAAACTCGTCACTTACGGAATGGTGATGATGCGGATAAATTTAATGAGGGAAACTCAAAAAATCGGCTGGCACGAGTTGTTGAAGTAGAACTTCCAGGACCAGCGAATAGTGAACTGCGTAGTTTTGTTCGTAATGCAGTTTCGTTAGCTCATTCAATAAAACACGCACCGAACTCATCGCGCCGTGAAGCTGGCATAATCGCTGATTCCGTAATCATGCTTGTCAATATTTTTCGGCGGATGTTTGAAAGCGTGTGATGGAACATTTAATTGAAAAGCGTTGGTGAGCAAACATCGTCGCGACATAGAGCGAAACGATGCTTGGTCAAAAGTAAAGGGCCAGTTCAAGTACGAACTGGCCCTAATTGCTAGAGGTTACGCACCCGGGAATTCACCGTTGCTGCCTAGGCGCGCGTCGGCGTCGAGGAGCATGGAGATTTCCGCGGCCTTGTCGGCGTCGACGAGGCCGTAGCCGTCAATCATCACCTTGGCGTCGGCGTGCGGCAGGCGGCGGCCGTCGATGATCTCAAAGAGCGGCGCGCGGCCCAGCATGCCGGCCTCGAAGCGGGCATGACCCGCGGCGAGGCGCTGCTCGGCACGCTCGCGCCAAGCAGCTGCAGCGTCAGTGCCGCGCTGCTTGGCGACGGCCTCCTCAAACACGCCCGGATGGGCGTACACGATGAGCGCGCCGACGTGTCCGAAGCCGAGCGAGGTGAGCGCCGCGGCTTTCACGCTGCGGCCCGAGGCTGCCAGATCCAGCGGCGAACGCAGCCACACCAGGTTCTTCGCCTTCGGTGCGATGAGCGGATCAACGCAGTCCAGCGAGACGTTGGCGGGGATGCGCCCGGTGCGGAAGACGTCGATGATACCGCCGGTCTGGAAGAGCGCGGCACCCGCCTTGGAGTGGCCGGTGAGCGTCTTTTGCGAGATGACGAACATCGGCTGATCCGCGTCGCGGCCGATAGCTGGCCACAAGATGGAGTGCAGCTCGGACTCGTTCGGGTCGTTGGCGTTGGTGGAAGTGTCGTGCTTAGACAGGACCGAGACGTCGTTTGGCGTCAGGCCCAGCCCGCGCAGCGAGCGTGCGAGACGAGAGTTCTCGCGACCACGACCGGCGCCCAAGGCGCCGAGGCCCGGAGCTGGAATGGAGGTGTGGGCGCCGTCGCCGTAGGAAGCGGCGTGGGCGACCACGGCGAGTACCGGAAGGCCCAGCTCTTGCGCGAGACTACCGCGCACAAGCAGGACGGTGCCGCCACCCTCGCCCTCGAGGAAGCCGCCGCGGCGGCGGTCGTTGGCGCGGGAGATGAAGCGCTCGTCGATGCCCTTCGCAGTCATCGCTGCGGTCTGCGCGGTGGCGTTCATGTCGCCAAAGCCCTGCAGCGACTCGACCTGAACGTCGTCGATGCCACCGGCGACCACGACGTCGGCCTTGCCCAGTGCAATCTTGTCGACGCCCTCCTCGATGGACACCGCGGCCGTGGCGCAGGCGCCGATGGGGTGGATCATCGAGCCGTATCCGCCGACCAAGGACTGCATGGTGTGCGCCGCGATGATGTTCGGCAGTGCTTCCTGCAGGATGTCGGATGGGCGCTCCTCGCCGAGGAAGCGGGAGACGAAGACCTTGTGCAGGGACTCCATGCCGCCGATGCCGGTGCCCTGCGTGGTGGCAACCTGGCCTGGGTGGATCGACTGCAGCAGCTCAGCAGGGGAGAAGCCGGCCTGGATGAAGGCGTCGACGGCCGTGACCAGGTTCCAGACCGCCATGCGGTCGAGTGCGTCGAGCATGTGGTCCGGGATGCCCCAGCGGGCGGCGTCGAAGTTGTCTGGCATCTGCGCGGCCACGGTGCGGGTGAGCGTGGCCTTGCGCGGTACCTTTGCGGTGGCGCCCTTGCGGCGGGTGACCTCCCATTCGCCGTCAGCCTCGCGGATGCTGGTGAACTCTGGGTCGGCCTCGGCGATGTCGCGGGCGGTGGCCTCGGAATCGACGGTGAAGGTGATGTCGCGGTCCAAGAACACTGTGGTCAGGTCGATGGAGCCGCGGTCAACCAGGTGGTACTTATCGGTGAGCTCGCGGATGCCGGCGCGGGCCACGACCTCGTCGTGGAAACGCTCGTAGATGTCCTCTTCCGCAATCTGTTCGTCAGTCTCACCGATGAACCAGCCCGGCGTGGGCTCCTCGTGCCATGCGATGAGGCCGGTCATCCACGCGAGCTCGATGACACCGGCGGCGGTCAACTCGGCGGAGCCGTCGCGCTGCAGACCGTACTCGGCCTCGAAGCGGGTGCGGCCGGAACCCCAGGAGCTTACCTCGCCGATACCGGCGATGACCACCATGTCGTCGAGATCGGTGGTGATGTCGCCAAGTTCCTCAGCCAGCTGCGGCTGCACCGGGCGCACCGGGGAAGGCAGTGCCTTGATGCGGGCGGTGGTGTCCTTGGCGGCACTTTCTGTAGCGGACTGTGCAGCAGGCTTCTCGACCTCTAGAGAAGTCAGCGAGAATCCTTCGAGACCGCCGGTGAGGTCTGCCTCGATCGGGCGTTCGGTGGCGCGGGCGCGGGACTCGGCGGAAGCTAGGTCTAGCAACTCAGAGGAGATTTCCTCCGGCGACCACACGTGGATGCCGGCCTTCTGCGCGGCTGGAACGAGGACATCGTTGCCGCCCATGAGGTGAGTGCCTGCGACCCAGCCGATCTTGGCTTGCGCAAGGGTGACGCCGGCAGGCCAACCAGCTTCGACGTTCCACTTGGCCAGGATGGCGTCGAGCGCGGCTTTGACTTCGCCATAAGCACCGTCGCCGCCGAAGGTGCCGCGGTTGGGCGAGCCCGGCAGGACCACGTGGCACCGGGTGGGACTCGGGGCCTTAACCGCGAGGTCAGAGAGACCGCCGATGAGGCGCTCGACCGACCACAGCAGCAGGCGAGCCTGGGTCTCCGTGGAGGAGCCGGCGTCTGCAAGCGAGCCGGAAACAGACGGTGCCGCGAATGGGAATGCCAAGGTTGGGGTGAGCGCTGGCTTGAGAATCTTCACCTCGTTGCCCACGGATTCGCGCTGCTCGGAGCCGATCCACTCCACCAGGGAGTCCACGTCGCGGAAGCTGGTGAGGTTGGCCGGAACCAACCACAGGGCAGATCCCTGACGGCCGTGCTCGGCGTAGAGGCGGCGGGCGAATTCCTTACGGGACTGGGTCACTCGCGATGCCGTCATGATGACGGTTGCACCGTCTGCGAGGAGGCGCTCGACAAGTGCGGTGGCGATGGAACCAGGAGCGGCACCGGTGACGAGGGCGACGTCACCGGCGTAAGCGCCGTGTGCGGTGGACTCGGCGGCTGCGGCTATCTGCTCGAAGTGGGCATTCTCGACGGCGGTGTTGCCCGAGCGTGCCCACCAACGGGCCTGTTCAGCCACGGTGGCGCCGGCGCCCTGGAAAGCGGCAGGCTGCGCGCGCTCGTCGTCGGCCGCGATCTCGCCAAGTGCTACGCGGGCGAGGCGCTCGCGGGCGGTGGCCCAGGCGTCGTCGAAAAGCACGGCGTGTGCCGCGTCGAAAGAAGGGGTGACGGACTTGAGCCAGCCGGAACCGAGCTCGGCTTCGACGGTCTCGATGACCTCGGTGTCTGGGGCGGTGGCCTCGGCAGGCTCGGCGACGTGGCCGAGCTGGGTGAGGACCTGGCGGGCCACGGTGGCGAGCACGCCGTTTACACCGGTCACGGTCTCGGCGTAGGCCTCGAGGGCAGCGGAATCCACGACCCCGCCGGAGGCTCCACCTGCGGCAGCGCCCTTGGAGACACTGGCGCCGTGCGCATTGGCGACGCCTTGGACGGCGGCGTCGATAAGCTCGTGCGCCGCGGACTTGCTGGTGGCGCTGGACGGAACCGTGTTCAGGCTGCCGCCGCGGACAGAATCCTCGTCGCGGGAGCCGAGCAGGATTTCAGCCTCGACGTGGGCGACCCAAGACTCGGGCAGGCCCCAGGTGCCGGTGACGTACTCGGCCACCGCGGTGGGCTTGAGGCCCGCAGCGCCGAGTAGCTGGCGCAGGCGTGCGGTGACGGCTTCGCCGAGGACGCTGCCGAAAGGTGCGTAGCCAGGGGCGGCGGCGTTGACCTTTTCGCGCAGCGAGGCGACGTCGGCGTCTGCGGCGCCGTCGATTGCAGGCACGCCGATCTCAGCGGACATGTCCATCAGGAGCTGGTTGCGGCGCGAGGAAACGCCGTTGGTGAGCTCCTCGATGTTTTCGGAGTCGTTGATCTGGTCGATGCGGATCTTGTTCTGGAACGCGAAGAGCACCATGATGGCCTCGGCCGCGCGGAAGGTGAGCTCGGGGGCGGCACCTGCGGAAGTCGCGGCCGGGGCAGGAACTGCGGGAGCGGACTCGGCCGGGGCTGGCGCGGATTCAGCAGCCGGGGTGGCTGGAGCAGCTGGGACCGACGCGGCCTCGACAGCCGGTTCCTCTGTCTCGGGGGCGGTCTCGGGCTCTGGTGCTGCCTGGACGTCCTGGAGCATGACCTGGTCTTGGTCACGCTCGACGTTGAATACGGGCAGGTCGCGGCCTGCCACGGCCAGGGAGCGCTTGGCCAAGTTGGTCAGGGTTGGGGAGGCGGCAAGGCCGACCTCGATTAATTGATCGACCTCGTCGAAGAGCAGTTCCTGGGTCTCAATCCAGCGCACCGGGGAGGCGAACTGCCAGGACAGCAGCTCGATGAGGAGCAGGCGGGCGAGTGCCTGCGGCTCAAGCGAGGAGGCGTCGAGGCCGTCGAGCTTGCCAGAAGGAGCCATCGGGGCCACGGTGTCGACGAATTCTTGGGTCAGCTCGAACGGCACTGCCACGAGGTTCGGCACGTAGCGGCCGACCAGCGCGTCGAGGTCAAGCTCAGCCGGGAGGAGCTCGTCGAGCTTCTCCGCAAACGCGGCCACGCCATCGCGCAGCACGCGGGAGTGGAACGGGACGTCGATGCCCGGAACCATCACGGCTGCGCGTTCCTTGACAGCGTTGGCGCGGCGGACCAGCTCGCGCAGGCCGGCCTTGGTGCCAGCCACGGAGTACTGCTGACCGCGGATGTTGTAGTTGACGATTTCTAGGAACTCGCCGGTTTCTTCCGCAATGGAGGCGACGTAGGCGTCCACCTCATCGCCGCTCACGCCGATCATGTTCGGACGCAGCGCGGCCATGGCGTACTCGGAGTTGCCCTCCGCGTCGCGTGGAACGAGGCTGCCCATCGCGGAGCCGCGGGAGTAGACGATGTCGATGACCGCTTCAAGGTCAAAGATGTTAGCCAGCGATGCCAAAGCAGTGTACTCGCCGAGGGAGTGGCCGGCGTACATCGAGTTGGATCCGATGGCGTTGTTCTCACGCAGGCGCTCGGTCTGTGCGTACGCCACGACTGCCAGGGCGACCTGGGTGAATTGGGTCAGGTGCAAAACACCCTGTGGGTGCACGAAGGTCTGCTCGCCGACGCGCAGGGACGTGGGATTGCCGTCGATGATGTGACGGATGCTAAAGCCCAGTGCTTCGCGGGTGTGCTGGTCGGCGCGGCGCCAGACCTCGCGTGCGGCTGGGGAAGCGTCGCGGTCGCCCTTGCCCATGCCCTCGGTCTGGATGCCCTGGCCTGGGTAGACATAAGCGGTGCGCGGCTGCGCAAGCAGTGCCTGGCCCCGGGAAACGACCTCGCCGCCTATGCGGCACGTGACTTCGAGGGCCACGTGGATACCCTTGCGGCCCACGCGCTCGACGACGATGTCAATGACATCGTGCAACTGAACCATGCCGTACATGGAGTAGGTCCAGCCCACGACCTGGCCGTGCCGCGCGGCCAGGTGTTGCGCAGTGGCCGAGAGCCACATGCCGTGGACCAGCGGTGCCTGGAGGTTCACCAACTGTGCGGCGTTGTAGGAGGTGTGAATGGGGTTGTAGTCACCGGAGACCAGCGCGAATGGGGTCATGTCGTGCGGCGCGGTGACGGTGGCACGATCCACGAAGGAGCGCGGCGTGGACTCGACCTTGGAGGCCGACTTGCCGCCGCCCCACTCAGGCGCAGGCTTCGGCATCGCGGTGCCGGTGGCGCGGCCGCGGATGGCAAAGCGCTGCATTTGGGTTGCGACGATCTCTTCGGTGCTGTGGTCTTTGAGCTCTAGCTCTACGGTGACGATGCGCCCGGAGACGGACTCGTCGATGGCGGTGCACTTGGAGATGACGTCGATGCGGCGGCCGTCGGCGAGAGTCGCAAGCGGAACGCGGACGTCCACGACGTGGTCCAAGTGCACAGCATTGAGCAGGCCCTCGATGACGGGGTAGCCGTCCTCCAAAAGGCCCGAACCTAGCGCGGTGTAGATGGCCGGCCAGCAGGGGCCGACGAGGACGTCCGGGGTGCCCACGGTGGCGTCCTCGCTGGCAGGAAGCGCGGCACCGGTGACTGCGGTGTGCGCCTCCAGCAAGGAGGCCGGCAGGTGGAAGGAGTAGTGGGCCACGCCATAAGGTGCGTCCTCGCTGATTGAACCTTCTTCAATGCGCGGCATCTGCGTGATCTCGTCGCCCTGCTCAGACATGGAACCCACGCCGGCCAGGCCCTCAAGCAGAGTGAAGACGGAGGCCGGGAGGCGCTCCTCCGAGACCACCGGGGAGCCGCCGGTAGCAACGCCCTCGGGAAGGTCGACAGGAACGGTGACCTCGCGGACGTAGAACGGGCGCTGGTCCTCCGGCAGGTGGTCCCAATAAGAATCGGCGGTGATGACGATCTCCCAGTTGCCGTCCGCGTCTTGGCGCAGGCTGTAGGCGTTATCGTCCATCTCATAGGCCGGGTTGGCCATGAGGTGGCCATGCCAGACCAAGGTCGGTGCGGCCTTGATGAAGGCGGCCTCGTCCTGTGCGGCCTGCAGGCGAGAGAATACCTGCTGCGGGGTCTGGCCCGCGGCCAGCAGGGAGTCCGTGGTGGCCTGTTCGAAGCGGGCAAGCAGCTCGGCTACCGGCTCGTTCTTCTTGGTGATGCCAGCGACGGCCACTGGGCCCGGGATGATGCGCACCTGGTCCGCGGTGTAGCGCTCGTCCTGTGCCTGCCACAGGGTGTCTTTGCCGAACCAGACCTTGAGGTCGCCATCGATGGCGGGCACCCACGGCATCGGCTTGACGTGCTTGTAGTGCAGGGAAATCCACCATGCGGCGTCGCGCGGGGACACGCTTGTCGACGTCGCCTCCGGGTAGGCCGCCAGCAAACGCGCCGCCGCGGCCGGAGCGTCGTGGACCTCGTCGATGGAGTTAAAGAGGGTATCGATCTCGCCGTGGTCGGCGCTGTTGAGACGCGCCTCGATGCGGTGAAGGAGGTCGAAGAAGCGGTCATCCCACGTGGGGTCCACGAACGGGTGAGCCAGTTCGACGAAGCGCTCGAGCCATTCCGCGTAGGTCATTTTCTCGACGTCGCCGAAGTAAGGCTTCGACGTCTTGTTCAGCGCGGTGATGATTTCTTCGCGGTGGGCGGAGTAGTCCTCGATGCTCAAAGAAGTGATGAGACGGGAGGCAGCCGCAAAAGAGTTGTCCAGGTCGTGGATGTCTGCCAACAAGTGCGACTGGGAGGAGGCCACGCCGTTGGTACCGGCACCGCGGCCGACCCAACCATCATTTTCGGTTGGTGAAATACCGGAGGTTTTCACCAACAGGTCCTTGACGGAGTCGGTGGCCTTAGCCTCCTTGGTGGCCATGGCGACGGTGCCGATGAACACGGCGTCGACAGGCATGGCGTGCAGGTTATAAGCCTGTGACCACTCGCCGGTGAGGTAGTCCGCCGCGCGCTCCGGGGAGTAGATGCCGCCTCCGACGGCGAGGACGACGTTGCGGTGCGCGCGGACCTCGGCGTAGGTTTCGAGCAGCATGTCATCGAGGTTGACCCACGAGTGGTGACCGCCTGCGTGGCCGTCCTCGACCTGCATGATGATCTGGTCATCCGGGTAGGCGGCAGCGATCTTGAGGACGTCGCGAATCTGCTTCGCAGTGCCCGGCTTGAAAGAGATGTAAGGGAAGCCATCGGCATGAAGCTGGGCGAGGAGCTCGCCGGCCTCGTCTACCTCCGGGATACCCGCGGAGATGCACACGCCGTTGAAGGAAGCACCAGCGGCGCGAGCCTTCGGCACGATGCGAGCCTGGCCGAACTGCAGGTTCCACAGGTAGCGGTCGAAGAACATGGTGTTGAACTGCGCAGTGCGGCCTGGCTCCAGGTGCTTTTCCATCACGGCGAGGTGAGCACGGAAGACCTCGTCGGAGTACATGCCGCCGCCGGCCATCTCGGTCCAGTGCCCGGCGTTGGCTGCCGCGGCCACGATCTCGCCATCAGCTGAGGTCGGCGTCATGCCACCCAGCATGATGGGCGACAGGCCGGTGAGATCAGAGAAGCGGGTCTGGGTAAACGCGCGGCCGCCCGGCAGCTCGACAACGCGCGGCGCGAATTCGGAGTAGTCCACGGACGTGGGGAGGGAATTTCCGGGGATTGCTAGAGCATCGAGATCCTGCGGGCTGCCCGCAGACACCACGACGATGCCACTGCCTTCGACGACGCGCTTAGTGATGTTGGCCAGCGAGCGATCCAGCACGATGAAGTGACGAGACTTCAGCTTAGCCAGGACCTGCGGCCAGTTGTGCTCGTTGACCAGGATAGATTCTGCCTGCTCGCGAGCGTTTTCAGCGTCGAGGCCACAGGCGGTGGCCAGTTCGACGGTGCGCTCGGCAGCGGGCGCGAGAATGGCGTTGTGGAAAGGAAGAGCCACGGGCAGCTCGGTGTATTGCGGCTCAAGGGGGTCGCCGCCGATGGTGCGCTCTTCGAGGGAATCGTTGAAGGCCTGTACTGCGGAGTCGAGCGCT
This sequence comes from Corynebacterium sp. HMSC05D08, assembly GCF_001807215.1. NCBI lineage: Bacteria > Bacillati > Actinomycetota > Actinomycetes > Mycobacteriales > Corynebacteriaceae > Corynebacterium > Corynebacterium sp. HMSC05D08. Next base: position 9,524 of record NZ_KV788310.1, read on the forward strand.
GCGCGGGTTGCGGCGAGGTCCTCCGGGGAGCCGGAGAGCACAAAGTGCTGGCGGGCGTTGACCACGGCGATTACCGTGTTGCCGCGCAGGTTCTCCGTGATCAATTCACGGGAAAGGCCACGGATGGAAACCATCTGGGAACGGGTATCGGAACCGCCTCCGGCGTTGGCGGCGGTGCCCATCAGCAGGGCGAGGGCGAGGGCTTCCGCAGGCTTGTCGACGGCCATTTCGCCCAAGGATCCCTGGGAGTGTCCGGCGGTCTCGTTGATGATGACTCCGAGGTTGCGCAGCTGTTCGATGGTGGCGATTTGGCTGAGCACGATGCCGGGGATGGATACGGCCGGGGAGGCGTCGAGCGCGGCGGCAGTGGCAGCAGCAGTGCCAGTCACAGTAGCAGCATCCCCTTCGAGCAGTTGCTCGAGGCGCTCGATGGCGCCTGGGCAGCTCGAGGCGATGGCTCGTGCGGCAGGGCCGGTGATGCGGCGGGCCTCGGCGAGCACCTCCCGCAGGTTCTGTGCGGTGGCGGGGGCCTGCGCGGCGTCGTTAAGCGTGGCCTGCCAATTGGAGCCTTGTCCTGCGAAAATGACGGCTGGATTAGGCATGGAATGCAATGGAGTCAAAGACATTTTCCCTCTTAAAGTCTGGTGACGTTTGAAATGCACTTAGTTAGTGTGAAGCAACTAAAAGTGATTACGCCACCGTAACCTACTTTGGCGTAGGTATGTGTCTGACGCGTCTTAATGTGAGGTTTTTCTCACGTTTGAGCGGGGTGACGATCGTGTGACGCTGCCCTTAGGAACTCGTGCTGCGTATGTCCGGAGGCTTTTGTATGCTGGCCTCACCGCAGCTATTTTGCGTCAGCGCTCTTCGGGGGAAGGGGAAGCTGTAAGTAGGTGCGGCACGCGTAATCAAACGTATAAAACTCTCGGGGGAATAATGACTCACGCAACTGTTGCGCGGATTCCGCGCATTTCTCAGCGACGCCTACTCAAAGCCATCCAACGTCTGGGTGGGAGAATTGAAACTTCTAAAGACGGGGAGAAATCACTTCGCATCCCTGGCGGTCTATTGAGATTCGACCTAGAGATCCAGCGTGGCGCACTCACGCCATTGGGTTATTGGGGCGGGGATGCGTTTCACGATCCAGACCAAGCGCCCCTAGTCATGCGCATCAATGACCTAAATGGGGGAGAGGTGCCGGGCGTGGTTAGCGCGTTTCAATGCGGTAACTCGCCGAACCATTCGCATGTTCTGGTCTGTGGCCCGCCGCTCCTTGCGGAATATGCCACGGATGCTCAGTTGGATCTGCTTATCGCGGGCTATGCCAAAAAGATGGTGCGAGCTTTTCATGCTTTGGATAGGAAGTTCTCTGGGAGCACGGTGCCGCTGCCGCGCGGCACGGGGTTGCGGATGGCGCGGCGGAAGAAGGAGAGCACACGCTATGGCGTTGCGGAGGTGTCCTTGCAGCGCATCGCTGACTTAGCGCAAACGATGAGTTTTGGTGCGACGTCGGTTTCGGTTACCGGCTCGGTGGCGCAGGGGTACGTGCTGATTGTTGTTGACGGGCTTCAGATCCGGGTGGGGCATGCCCGTGATGGAAGCGGGGACGTGGAGTTGATGACCTATGCGCCTGCTGCGCACTGTGCTTGTTATTGGCCCAACGTTTTGCAATGGGCAATCGACGTAAACGAAGCCCAGAGTGAGGTCTCGGCGCGGATTATCTCAGCGCCCGATGATTCGAATCTGGTGTTCAACGGCTACGCCCTGATTCCTACGGACTGCGGATATACAAACGAACAGCTGGCGTACCAAGTAGATGGTTTGGTACGCCAGCTGGTGGGCTTGGCGGAGGACTTCTATGATGCGTTCAATCCCACTCGTGCGCTGTTTATGCCTGATGGCTGCGGCTAATAGAGAGTTGCTGACAGCCTAGTCTGGGAGAGGTGCCTTGGCATCTGCCGGGCTGGCTGCGGCATGTGCGTCGGCGTTGGTGTCGGTGGCGGAGTCGCCGTGGTGGTCCGGGCGGAGTTGGTCGGGCTCTTCCAGAAGCGCCATGAGATCAGCCTGTACCTCGCGGCGGCGGATCTTGCCCAGTTGATCGGAGGCCAAGTGCTCGAAGTGGTAGAAGGTGCGCGGGACCTTGTAGCGGGTGAGACGCTCGCGGCAGAAGTCCTTCAGGCCTTCCGGATCGAGCGCCGCGCCTTCGCGCAGGATGACACAAGCCACGACGTCCTCGGAGCCGTCGTGTCGTGGGCGTCCCACAACCGCGACATTGACCACGTCGGGGTGCTGATTGATGATGGCCTCGACTTCTGCCGGGTAGACGTTGAAGCCGCCGGTGATGATCATTTCCTTGATGCGGGAGATCAAGCGGATGAAGCCTTCCTCGTCCATGACGGCCATGTCGCCAGTGCGGAACCAACCGTTGTGGAAGGTGGCGGCGGGGGCTTCTTCGTTGTGGAGGTAGCCCGGGAAGACCTGCGGGCCGCGGACGAGAAGCTCGCCTTCGACGCCGTCCGGCTGAGTCTCGTCGAGGTTATCTGGATTCGCGATGCGGACCTCAGTGTCTGGGAAGGGGAGTCCGATGTGGCCGGCACGGCGGGCGTCGGTCAGCGGATTGCAGGTGACGACCGGCGAGGCTTCGGTAAGACCGTAGCCTTCAACTAACGTGCCGCCCGTATCAGTCTCCCACTCGGAGACAGTGTGTACGGGCAGGGTGGCAGCGCCCGAGATGGCGTAGCGGATGCCGTTGACCTCGACGCCTTCTTCCTTGGCGGCAGCGAGCACCTTTTCGTAAATAGTGGGTACGGCTGGGAACCAAGTGGGGGTGTGCTTCTTCAAGATGTCCATGATGAGCGGGAGCTGCGGTGAAGGAAGGAGGATGATTTCCGCACCAGCCAGGATTCCTAAGATGATGGACATGGTGAAGCCATAAGAGTGGAACATGGGCAGCACAGCCATGAAGCGCTCGTGGCCGCGGCCGAGGTCTGGGGCCCAGGCATCGACCTGCAAGGCGTTGGCGGCGAGGTTGCCGTGAGAGAGCTGGGCGCCCTTGGGCTTGCCGGTAGTTCCTGAGGTGTAGAGGATGAGAGCGATGTCATCCTTCGATATCTCGGGGAACTGCATGCGGCGGCCGTCGCCACCGATGGCGGTGCTGATAAAGGTGGACCACGGGACGGTGTTTGGAGCGTCGGCGGACAAGGCCTCGCGCTTGGCCTTCAGCGGTGGGAGCGGGAGTTTAAGCGCGAGGCGCTGGAGGGGTGGCATCTCGTCGATCATGTTCACAGAGATGACCGTCTCGAGGTTGGTGACGTCACGCAGCTTTTCGAGCGTGCAGGCGGCTTTGTCCCAGGCGATGGTTACGCGGGCGCCATGGTCTTGGAACAGGGACTCGAGCTCGTGGGCGGTGTACAGCGGGTTGTGTTCCACGACTGTCGCACCGAGGCGGGTAATGGCGTAGAAGGCGATGAGGTGCTGCGGGCAGTTGGGTAGAAGGATGGCGACGTTGTCGCCTGGGCGGATGCCGAAGGCCTTGAGACTGGCGGCGGCGGCGCGAACCTGGGCGTCGAGATCCGCGTAGGTCATTGTCTTGCCGAAGAAGTAGGTCGCAGGGTTTGCGGCATTGACCGCGAGGCTGTTGGTGTAGATATCAACCAACGTGGTGTCGCCATAGTCGATGGAATGAGGGGTCCACTCGGCGTAGTGCTGAAGCCAAGCGGCGTTGTCAAAAGCTCCCATGATCATGCCTTTCAGTTTCTGAGGCTAAGTATTAGTTGCAACACAGTGTAGTTGCTGATGTGAGTTAACTAACGTGTTAAGTCTTGAAAAACTTGCTAATATTGGTGAGTTTCTGGGGGGAAGTCACTATAAGGTGCGAATTCGCCTTGTTTTAGCTAGAAAAAGCCCCGTTCGCAAAAGGTGCAAACGGGGAATTAACTGAAATTTTCGCCCAAAAAGCGAATCGACGTTAGTGTGTGGATGCTTTAGTTCTTCGCCTTATTCTTTTCGAGAAGGGCGATGAGGTCTGCCTGGACTTCGCGGCGGCGAATTTTGCCCAGCTGATCGGAGGCGAGGTGCTCGAAGTGGTAGAAGGTGCGCGGCACCTTGTAGCGAGTGAGGTTCTTGCGGGCGAAGTCCTTCATTCCCTCGGGGTCAAGCGCGGCGCCTTCGCGCAGAATGACACAGGCGACGACGTCCTCGGAACCGTCCGCGCGCGGCAGGCCAACGACGGCGACGTTTTCCACGTCTGGGTGCGTGGCGATGACTTCTTCAACCTCGCCTGGGTAGACGTTGAAGCCGCCGGTGATGATCATTTCCTTGATGCGGGAGACGATCTTGATAAAGCCGTCTGATTCCATGACAGCCATATCGCCAGTTCGGAACCAGCCGTCGTGGAAAGTGTTCTCCGTAGCTTCGGGGTTTTTGAAGTAGCCCTTGAACACCTGCGGGCCGCGGGCTAGCAACTCGCCAGCCTCGCCGTCGGGCATGGTTTCGTCAAGATTTTCTGGGTTGGCGATGCGGATTTCGGTGTCCGGGAACGGAATGCCGATGTAGCCTGGGCGTCGGTTATTGTTCATCGGGTTACCTGTGAGGACCGGCGAGGTCTCGGTGAGGCCGTAGCCCTCAACCAGCAGACCGCCAGTGAGCGACTCCCACTTCTCCACGGTTTCTGGGGGAAGCGCCGCAGCACCTGACAGGGAGTTGTGGATGCCGGTGATGTCTGCGCCCTTTTCCTCTGCTGTCTCGATGATCTTGGAGTACAAAGTAGGAACACCAGGCAACCAGGTTGGGCGGTGCTTTTTCATGATGTCCATGATGAGCGGGATCTTGGGGGCAGGAGTAAGTACCAACTCGCCGCCTACATACACGCCGAGGGCTGCGAGGAGAGTCAGGCCGTAGATGTGGAACATGGGCAAGGCGGCGAGCATGCGCTCGGGCTTAGCACCGAAGTTAGGAACCCAGGCCACGCCTTGCTTGACGTTGGCGCACACATTCGCGTGGGTAATCTCAGCGCCCTTTGGTTTACCGGTGGTACCGGAGGTGTACAAGATGATCGCGGTGTCGTCGGGTTTGACCGTAGCGTCCTCGAGCTTGTGGCCGTTGCCGCCAATGGCGGTGCCGGTGAGCACGTTCCATGGAACCGTATTCGGGGCAGCGGCAGTGAGCTGATCGCGCTTTTCCGTAATCGGCGGAATTGGGATGCGCAACAGGAGTTGCTGGCGGCGCGGCATTGCTTCGGTCATGTTGACGGAGACGATGGTCTCCAGCGGGGTGGTCTCACGCAGCTGCTCGAAGGTCGGTGTCACCTTGTCCCACACGATGGCTACGCGGGCCGCGTGGTCTTGGAACAGTCCCTCCAGCTCGTGTGCGGTGTAGAGCGGATTGTGCTCGACCACAGTCGCACCTAACTTGAGCACCGCGTAGAACGCCGCGATGTGCTGCGGACAGTTGGGCAGTGCCATGGCCACGCGGTCGCCCGGGCGGATACCGAAGGCCTTGAGGCCGGCGGCAGCGGCACGCACTTGGGCGTCGAGCTCGTGGTAGTTCTGCTGCCTACCAAAGAACCAGGTGGCTGGCCTATTGCCGCGCTTTTCCAAGTTCTCATTGTAGATATCAAGCAGCGTGAGTTCACCGTACTCGAGGGAGTGGTCGGTCCACTCGGCGTAGCTGGCAAGCCAGGCTTTGGACTCGTATGCAGATGGCTGGGTATCCGACATGACGTCACTCCTTTGGGTGGCAAACAGTTTTGTTTCGGACAGTATATCCATTTTGTGAACTAAACCCTTCTGCCTGCCAAATTTTTGTGATGGGGTAGTTGCCGTCTCTCCTTGGCTCACCGTGTTTGTGGGCCGCTAGAATTCACATTTGTACTCATGGTTCTTGCAGGAACCGAGACGGGGAAGCGGTGAGTGTTCCGTGGTTGCTTTACTTTTCACGGCTGCGGGAATTTACGGTCTCGTTGTAGTGGCGGGCGCGGTTGGTGCTGATTCCGTGGGGTTTGTTGTCACGGTAACGCTCATAGGGTTTGGCTTTGCGCTGTTCGTCGGTGGCTCGCTGGAGCGCTATCTTCCGGCCTCGTTGTGGCGCCGTTTCTCTCTTTCACGTGCTGCCAGCCGACGTTGGGGCGTGGATTGCTTCAACGCCTTTCTCTGGCGAATCGGTTGGAACAAGCACATAGTAGCAATGCGAAAGCGCGATTTGGGTAGTTACCGCCGACGGCTGGCTGGCAGCGGTAGTCCTCCTAATGATCGGGATAATTGGCCATGTTTATCCGGTCCTATTGCAGATCCGCGTTATGACGCGGTTGAGGGATTAGTCGTTTCAGGCTGTTACTGCTCTTTTTGGTCCCGTGCAAAAGCTCCCTTTCAAATGGTTGTATGTCGAGTAGAAGCTCGTCAGAAAACGGCCAAAAGCTCCTTTTACCCAGTGATGGGGGCTGAGCAAAAGGAGCTTTTGGAAGGGGCCGGGAATTGGGTCAGGAAATCGTCCTGGTCGGGGCCGGGAAGTGCGGCCGAAGGCCCGGCCGGAGGAGGCGGCAGCGGCTACTTGCCGGCCTTCTCCTTTTCCAAGCGCTCGAGCAGATTGGCCTGGACTTCGCGGCGGCGAATCTTGCCCATCTGGTCCTTCGCTAGGGACTCAAAGTGGTAGAAGGTGCGCGGCACCTTGTAGCGGGTGAGCCGCTCGCGGCAGAATTCCTTCAAGCCTTCTGGGTCGAGCGCCACGCCGTCGGCCAGGTCGATGCAGGCCACGACGTCCTCGGAACCGTCGGAGCGCGGGCGGCCGACCACGGCGACGTCGTCAATGGCAGGGTGCTTACGCAGTACTTCCTCAACTTCACCTGGGTAGACGTTGAAGCCGCCGGTGATGATGATTTCCTTGATGCGGGAGACCAGGCGGATGAAGCCGTCTTCTTCCATGATGCCCATGTCACCGGTGCGGAACCAGTCGTTGTGGAAGGCGGCTTCGGTGGCCTCCGGGTTGTTGAGGTAGCCCTTGAACACCTGGTGGCCGCGGGCGAGGACCTCGCCCTCGACGCCGTCCGGCTGGGTCTCGTCCAGGTTGTCCGGGTTCGCAATGCGCACCTCGGTGTCCGGGAATGGGATTCCCACGTAGCCCGGGCGGCGGTCGGTGCTCATCGGGTTGCCCACGATGATGGGGGAGCACTCGGTTAGGCCATAGCCCTCAACCAGCAGGCCGCCGGTGTATTCTTCCCACTTCTCTACGGTGTCCACCGGCAAGGTCGAGGCGCCGGAGAATGCCGCACGCACGCCCTTGATGTCGATGTTCTGTTCCTCAGCAGACTCGACGATGCGCTCGTAGAGGGTTGGCACACCTGGAACCCACGTCGGAGTGTGCTTCTTCATCAAGTCCATGATGAGCGCAATGTCCGGCTTTGGAATGATGACCAGCTCGCCGCCGATAAGTGGTTGCAGGACCACGTTCATAACCAGGCCATAAGCGTGGAAGAAAGGCAGCGCGCAGAGCATGCGCTCCGGCTTGTCGCCCAGGCCAGGAACCCAGTGCTTGCCCTGCAAAATGACGGCGAAGAAGTTGCCGTGTGAAAGCTGCGCGCCCTTCGGCTGCCCCGTAGTGCCGGAGGTGTACATGATGACGGCAATGGTGTTCTTGGTGATGTCCGCCGGAGTCTCGACGTCGCGCCCGTCGCCACCGATGGCATTGCCCACCAGGCTGTCCCAGGTGACGGTGTTCTTGGCATGCGCCGATAGCTGCCCGCGCTTGGACTTCAAGAAAGGCAGGTACTTGAGGGCCAGCTTCTGGGCGGTAGGCATCGCATCAATCATGTTGACGGAGATGACCGTCTCCAGATTGGTGGTGCCGCGCAGCTTCTCCAGGGTAGAAGCCGTCTTGTCCCAGGCAATAGCGATGCGGGCGCCGTGATCCTTGAACAGACCTTCCAGCTCGTGCGCAGTGTAGAGCGGGTTGTGGAGGACCGCGATGGCACCCAGCTTCAAGATGGCGTAAAAAGCAACTACGTACTGCGGGCAGTTCGGCGCCACGATGGCCACCTTGTCACCCGGGCGCACGCCGAATGCGCGCAGACCGGCGGCGGCGCGACGGACCTGCTTGTCCATCTCCGCGAAGGTCTGGGTCTTGCCAAAGAAGTAAGTCGCTGGCTTGTCAGGGTTGATTGCCAGGTTGTTGTCGTAAATATCGAGGAGAGTGGTATCTCCGTAGTCAAGGTTATGCGGGGTCCATTCTGGGTAGAACTGGAGCCATTCCTTGGTGTCGAATGCCGACATGGGGTTCAGCACCTTTCGGTTGCGTAAGTTTTAGCATGGGCCAGTATAGCCTCGAATCCGGACGACTAGACTGTTTACCTATGCGCATCGCAATGATTTCACTCCACACCTCGCCCATCGAGCAGCCGGGGTCCGGTGATGCAGGTGGAATGAACGTCTACGTCATCAACATTGCTCGCCAACTTGCCCGGCAGGGCGTCGACGTCGACATTTTCACGCGAGCCACGCGTCCCAGCCAAGGCGAGGTCGTCGAGGTCGAGGAGCACCTGCGCGTCATCAACATCGTTGCGGGGCCTTACGAGGGTCTTGATAAGGAAGACCTCCCCACGCAGCTGGCAGCATTCGCGGGTGGGCTCGTGCAGTTCGTCAAGTGCTTCAATCTTGATTACGACCTCATCCACACGCACTACTGGCTCTCCGGCCAAGTGGGCTGGCTGCTGCGCGATCTGTGGGGCGTCCCGCTCGTCCATACTGCGCACACCCTGGCTGCTGTGAAGAATGCGCACCGCACCGCCGATGACATCCGGGAATCGGAAGCCCGTCGCATCTGCGAGCAGCAGCTGGTGGATAACGCGGATCTCCTCGTGGTGAACACAGAGCAGGAGACTCGCGATCTCGTCGAACATTACGACGCCGAGCCTTCTCGCATCAAGGTGGTCTCGCCGGGCGCCGACACCGAGCTGTTTACACCTGGCACCGACCGCAACACCGAGCGCTCGCGCCGTGAGTTGGGCATTCCTATCCACACCAAGGTCGTGGCCTTCGTGGGCCGCCTGCAGAAGTTCAAGGGCCCGGAGGTTCTCATCCGCGCCACGGCCGAGCTCATCGAGCGCGATCCTTATCGCAATATCCGCGTGCTGTTCTGCGGCGGCCCATCGGGTGCGAACTCGACGCCGGAGTACTACCAGAACCTGGTGCACAAGCTGGGGCTTTCCAAGCGCGTGCGCTTTCTAAGCCCGCGTCCGCCGGAGGAGTTGGTCTCCATTTACCGCGCGGCCGATCTGGTGGCGGTACCGAGCTACAACGAGTCCTTTGGCCTGGTAGCACTGGAGGCACAAGCCTCCGGTACCCCCGTCATCGCCTCCCGCGTTGGCGGCCTGCCCATCGCCGTGGCGGATGGGGAGACGGGTGAGCTAGTCGATGGTCACTCGCCGGAGGCCTGGGCGGATGCCTTGGAGCACTTGCTTGACGACGACCCGCTGCGCATCAGCATGGGCGAAGCCGCCGTGGGGCATGCGGCGAAGTTCAGCTGGGCCGAGTCGGCCCGCGTACTCAAAGACATCTACGAGGAAGCTCTCGCCATCGAAGTCCCAGACTGCCATGCGCGCCGGGCTACCGGCTATTGATGGCTAGCTTCCAAGCTGCTGACAGCCCCGCAAGGTTTAGCACTTCTGAAAAGGCCGTGGCCGGGGCTGGGAGAAATAAAGAAAAATGTCCGAATGGAAGAAATCTCACAGGCATGGGTACCGAAAACCTGGCATGCTTGTAGGCATGACTAACGGAAAGCTCATTCTTCTTCGACACGGACAATCCCAGTGGAACGAATCCAACCAGTTCACCGGTTGGGTAGACGTTGACCTCACCGCAAAGGGCGAGGCAGAGGCAAAGCACGGCGGCGAGCTGCTCAAGGAGCAGGGCATCCTGCCAGATGTTCTCTACACCTCCCTCCTGCGCCGTGCTATCCGCACCGCAAACATCGCTCTTAGTGCTGCTGACCGCCACTGGATTCCGGTTGTACGCGACTGGCGTCTTAACGAGCGTCACTACGGCGCTCTGCAGGGGCTCAACAAGGCTGAGACCAAGGAGAAGTACGGCGATGAGCAGTTCATGGCATGGCGCCGCTCCTACGGCACCCCGCCGCCAGAGCTCGAGGACTCCTCCGAGTACTCCCAGTCCAATGATCCGCGCTACGCAGACCTCGACCAGGTCCCACGCACCGAGTGCCTGAAGGACGTCGTCGAGCGCTTCGTTCCTTACTTCGAGGAAGAGATCCTTCCGCGCGCCAAGAAGGGCGAGGTTGTCCTCATCGCTGCCCACGGTAACTCCCTGCGCGCACTGGTCAAGCACCTCGACAACATCTCTGACGATGACATTGCTGGTCTGAACATTCCTACCGGTATTCCGCTGGTCTACGAGATTGCGGAAGACGGCAGCGTAGTCAACCCAGGCGGCACCTACTTGGATCCGGAAGCAGCCACAGCGGGCGCAGCCGCTGTTGCCGCACAGGGTGCCAAGTAAGTACCTTTAAGACTCCATAGAGTTCCCAGGGGGTTTATACTCCCTGGGGATTGTTGCGTTTTGAATATTTAACTTTTTAGTGGACTCGTGGAACTAGTTTTAGCTTTCTTTGCCGGCGTGGTCGTGTGCGGCCTCGCCCTACCGGTGATCACGTGGTTCCGCGGGCGCTGGGAGCGTTACCGCAAGTCCAACGAAGCCGATGCAAACCAGGTCACCACCGTGAGCCAGGTGCTGCACCTCGCAATCCAAGGCGCACCGACCGGCATCACCGTGCTCTCCCGGGCAAAGGAAGTCATTCTTTCTAATCCCTCTGCGCATGAGATGTCGCTGGTCCATGACAGGTCTGTTAATCCTGACATCTGGAAGGTCGCTGAAGAGGTCTTTGAGGACAAGGAAACTCGCTCGCTGGACCTCTCCATCCCCAAGCGCCGCACGGGAAACCGCGTCACGCAGGTGTTGGCGGTGGTCAAACCGCTGACGCTTAACGACGACCGCTTTGTCATCGTGTACGGCACCGACGAATCGGAGTCCGTGCGCATGGAGGCGGCACGTCGCGACTTTGTGGCCAACGTCTCCCATGAACTCAAGACCCCTGTCGGCGGCATCGCATTGCTGGCGGAGGCTCTGCTCAATGACCCGACTGACGTTGAAACCGTGGAGTACTTCGGTGGCAAACTACAAAATGAAGCCAGCCGCATGGCGGATATGGTCAACGAGCTTATTTCCCTATCTAAGTTGCAAGGCGCAGAGGCGCTGCCGGAGATGGAGCCGCTGAATCTAGATGAACTAGTTGATGAGGCAATCTCTCGCAACCAGCTGGCAGCCGATTCACATCAGATTGAACTTACCCGCGGCAAGCCGGTGGGAGTGCAGGTCAAAGGCGATAAGGCTCTGCTTATCACCGCTATTTCCAACCTCATCTCCAATGCCATCCACTACTCGCCGGATGAGATGCCGGTGTCGGTGACTCTCAAGATCGTCGGTACCGACATCGTGCTCGTACGAGTGACTGACCGCGGAATCGGTATCGCCCCGGAGGACCAAAAGCGAGTCTTCGAGCGCTTCTTCCGCGTGGATAAGGCCCGCTCCCGCCAGACTGGCGGAACGGGCTTAGGTTTGGCCATCGTCAAGCACGTGGTGGCCAACCACGGCGGAAATATTAAGCTGTGGTCGCGGCCGGGCACGGGTTCGACCTTCACGATCGAGCTGCCTATTTATAAAGGCGAAACTGCAGCGGATAACGTAGAGAATCAGGATAATGAAGTAGATGGTGCCATCGGCTCAGCTGCGCCTGGGCTTCCTCGTGCCGTCGCTCGCGTAGCCGCACGTCGAAAGGACAAAGCACAATGACCAACATCCTCATCGTTGAAGATGAAGAGTCGCTGGCGGACCCGTTAGCGTTCCTCCTCCGGAAGGAAGGCTTCGACGTAATCCTCGCCTCGGACGGACCCACCGCCCTGGAGCAGTTCGCCAACAACACCGTTGACATTGTGCTTTTGGACCTCATGCTGCCGGGAATGTCCGGCACCGATGTGTGCAAGCAACTGCGTGCCACCTCCTCGGTTCCCGTTATCATGGTGACGGCTCGTGACTCGGAGATCGACAAGGTCGTTGGCCTCGAGCTGGGCGCTGACGACTACGTGACCAAGCCTTATTCTTCCCGCGAACTCATCGCGCGCATTCGCGCTGTCTTGCGCCGCGGCCATGACGTTTCGGCTGAGTCCCAAGAAGAAGGGCTCGAGGAGCAGATTCTGGAAGGCGGCCGCGTGCGTATGGACGTGGAGCGTCACATCGTCATGGTGGACGGCGAGGAAGTATCTATGCCGCTCAAAGAGTTTGATCTGCTGGAGTACCTGCTGCGCAATGCGGGCCGCGTGCTGACCCGCGGGCAGCTCATCGATCGCATTTGGGGTGCCGATTACGTTGGCGACACCAAGACTCTCGACGTCCACGTCAAGCGCCTGCGCTCCAAGATTGAGGCTGAGCCCTCTCGCCCGCAGCACCTAGTTACGGTGCGTGGGCTCGGTTACAAGTTTGAGCTTTAGTAAGCGTCGGCTTTCACGCTTGCTGGGTGGCGGGTGAGTTTTACGCCTGCCGCTGCGGCCTGCGCTCGGGCCGCGCAGTGATCTGCCAAGATGGCGTAGCATTCTTCGCCCATAAGAGCGATGAGTTCGGTCTTTTGAGAGCGCCACATCGGCTCTGGTGAGGTGTGGCAGGCTGCATCCGTGGAGCAGTACCAGTCGAAGTCCTCGCCGCCGCCACCCCAGCCGCGGCGGTCATACTCGCCAATGGTGGTGCGGAGGATTTCTTGGCCGTCTGGGCGCTCCTCGTATTCCTCGTGGCGGCGCAGCGGCAGCTGCCAGCACACCTCCGGTTTGACCACGGTCAGCTCTTCGCCTTCCGCCATGGCCCACTGGTGGAGCGCGCAGCCGGCACCGGTGGCCCAGCCCGTGCGGTTGGCAAAGATGCACGCGCCATCCACGATGGGGGTCTTGAGCGCGGGTTCTGGTTCGCCGTCATCACCATCGAGCTCGTCCCACACCAGCCATGGTTCTAATTCGGTGGGATCTTCTTCGGCGAGGTATTTATCTACCCCCGCCGGGCGCAGCTGCCAATACTTGGCGGGCATGCGCTCGACGGCGTCGTATAGCTGCTCCCTATCGGTATCGTCGGCCATGTAGGCGCCATGGACGCAGCACCCGACGTCGGGCTGCTGCTTGTCGATGCCGTGACAGGCTGAGGTCCCAAATTGGCACGTGTAGTGCGATTCCACCCACGTCAGATCGATGGAGAAGACGTGGAGCGGGTCCGCTGGGTTGGTGAATTCGAACCATTCGCGCGGAAAATCAGGAGCCTCTTCGCGGCCCGCGAGGATGGATGCGGCGGCGGGGGAGGGGGCTGGAAAACCGAGGTAGACCTCTTTAGATTTCGGGCGATTCACACCTACCCACGGTAGACCTACTACTCTAGGAGTGTGCGATTAGGTGTATTAGACGTCGGAAGCAACACTGTTCATCTCGTTGCGGTAGACGCCGCAACGGGCGGACGCCCGAGCCCGATGAGCGATTGGAAGACCCCACTGCGCCTTGTGGAGCAGCTGGACAAGGATGGCAACATCCATGAAAAAGGCTTGAAGAAGCTGATTTCTGCCGTCGGCGAAGCGAATGAGCTGGGAAGGAAGCTGGGCTGTGATGAGTTCATGGCTTTTGCTACCTCGGCGGTTCGCTCTGCCCCGAACTCGGAGAACGTGCTCGACGCGGTGGAGAAGGAAACCGGCGTACGCCTGGAAATCCTCTCTGGTGAGGAAGAAGCGCGCCTGACGTTTCTCGCGGTTCGCCGTTGGTATGGCTGGTCGGCTGGTCGAATCACTAACCTCGATATCGGTGGTGGCTCCCTGGAGCTGTCCACGGGTGCCGATGAACACCCTGACTTGGCCTTCTCCCTTGACTTGGGGGCAGGCCGCTTGACCCACAACTGGTTTGATACCGATCCGCCTGAAAAGGCTAAGGTCAATATGCTCCGTGACTATATCGATGCTGAATTGGTAAGTGCGACTTCGCAGATGCGTGCCATGGGCGAAGCTGGCCTTGCGGTGGGCACCTCGAAAACCTTCCGTACGCTGGCCCGATTGACGGGTGCTGCGCCTTCTTCGGCGGGTCCGTATGTGAAGCGTACGCTGACTGCACCGGGTCTGCGACAGCTCATTTCCTTCATCTCCCGCATGACTGCAGCAGACAGAGCGGACCTTGAAGGAGTAAGTTCTAACCGATCGCATCAAATCGTCGCAGGCGCATTGGTGGCCGAGGCAAGCATGCGCGCCTTGGGCATTGAGAAGCTGGAGATCTGCCCGTGGGCACTCCGTGAAGGCGTGATTCTGCGACGCACCGATAAGGGACTGGAATAGGAATTAGACGTGGCTGATGAAAAACAGTTGACAGTAGCGGAGCTCCTCGCACGTAATGCGAAGGAGCACGCTGGTGCTGAATCTGAGGGCGGCTCGCGCCGTCGTCGCCGCCGCCGTAGCTTGGAAGACGGTGGCGTGTCCGTTGCCGAACTTACCGGCAACCTTGAGAAGGTAACGGCCACCCCGGCCCAGTCGAAGCACTCCAGCGTTTCCATCGACGAGACCGCACCGGTCATTCCTGCACCGAAGCAGGAAGAAGACTCCAAGAAGGCTGAAGCGCCGGAGAGCGACAAGGTCAAGGACGCTAAGACGGAGAGTGCATTCCAGCCTTCCACTGAGGACACTCGCGTCATCAAGCGCGTGGAAGAGAAGTCCGCGCCTCAGCAGTCCGCTCCGGCCGTTGCTGACAAGAGCGGCGTCGCTAAGAGCGGCGTCGCTAAGAGCGACGCGGTGAAGGGGGACAAGGCTGAGGCCAAGCTTGCGGAGAAGGAATCTGACGCCAAGCTTGACGACGCCCTGACCCCGCCCACCGATGGCGCAACCGAAGCTAGTGTCTCGGTAAAGGCAAGCGAGAAGGAGCTGGACAAGAAGGACCAGACTGACGTTGTCGAGACCGAGGAGGACTTCGAGGAAGAGGACGAGAAGCTCAACCCGTTCTCCGTACTTCTCCTTGCACTCATCGGCATCGTTCTTGGTGCGGTCGTCTTCAAGGGCTTTGAAATCCTGTGGGATAGCTTCTCCCGCTCTGTTGTGGCAATCCTCGCCATTGCGGTTACTGCTCTCATGGTGGCGCTCGTACACGTACTGCGCACCAACCGGGACGGCATTTCGATGACGCTGGCTGCATTCGTTGGCCTCGTGCTGACCTTCGGCCCGCTGCTCATCGTGATGTAGCACCACCGCGCTCATCGCCAAGGTAGAGCGGCCACGCTTAACGCACAGCGCGCCCCATCGTTCACTAGAACGGGGGCGCGCTTTTTGTTTGCCAACAGTGGGCTTTGGCCAGACTTCGGGCTTTCTGGCACTGTGGTGTCCATGACAAAGATTGCAGTACTTGGTGGAGGACAAATCGGTGAGGCGCTCGTTTCTGGACTCGTGAATGCGGGCTACGACGGCGCAGACATCGTGGTGACTAATCGTCGCGAGGAGCGTCGCGCCGAGATGGAGAAGACCTATGGCGTGAAGACGGCCAGTGATAACAAGGAAGCCGCCCAGGATGCGGACTTCGTGTTCGGCTGCGTCAAGCCTTATGCCATCGAAGAAGTCTTTGCGGAGGCCGAACTGCCCAAGACCGCCGTCGCTGTGTCACTTGCGGCAGGCGTTCAGCTCGAAAAGCTGGAGACCGCGGCTGGTGAGGGCGTACCGGTGGTGCGTGTTATGCCAAATACCCCGATGCTCGTGGGGAAGGGCATGAGTACGGCAACTAAGGGTACCCACGTGAGCGATGAGCAGTTTGAGGGCGTCGTCAAGCTCTTGGAGGCCGTCGGTGAAGTGGCTGTGGTGGCCGAGAAGGACATCGACGCTGCTGCCGCGCTGGCGGGTTCGGCACCGGCGTACTTCTTCCTCGTGGTGGAGTCTCTGATTGATGCGGGTGTGCAGCTGGGCCTTACACGCGACGTCGCTACCAAGCTCGCCACGCAGACCGCAGCGGGCGCGGGAGCGATGCTCGTGGGCTCAGGCCGCGAACCGCTGGCGTTGCGCGCTGGAGTGACCTCTCCTGGTGGCACTACGGCTGCTGCGATCCGCGAGCTCGAAGAGTCGGGTATTCGCGGTGCTTTCTACCGCGCGGCTGAGGCCTGCGCGCAGCGCGCCAAGGAGCTTGGCTAGAACCCGACTTTTGTGGCCTTAAACGACATCGTTGTTATGCGGGTGTCCCCTTGAGTGGACCAAATTCTTCATAGCGTGATCCTGGTGTGACACCAGTTGTGCGGGGAGTTTGAGGTTAGCTGGGGGACACCTGAGAAAAAATTTGGCTCTTGGGTCGCATTAGTCACAGGTTTCACGCTAGGCTAGTACAAGCACGTGCGTGAATGTCCTGTGGGAGGGGAAGCCTACAGCGCGTCACGGGCTGAAGGGTTAGATTAACTATGGCTAATGAAGATAAGGGAACCTTTTTGACCATCGCCGAGGTCGCAGAGATCATGCGAGTCTCCAAGATGACTGTCTACCGTTTGGTTCACGCAGGCGAGATGCCGGCAGTTCGCGTTGGACGCTCTTTCCGTGTTCACGAGTCTGCTGTTAACGAGTACCTTGAGGCTTCCGTTTACGGAGCTTAAATTTACTCGCGCCTTTGCAGCGCCCACCTCTGTTGACCAGCTTGGTCTGCGGTGGTGGGCGCTGCCTTTTTTGGTGCTCAGGTGCACTCTGGGTAAGATAGTGACCATTCGTGCCAGCGGTCCTGCGTCTTCCGCGTTTTTCGAGGAGCATTCCTAGGAGAGTGCGGGGTTGCTGAGAAGTGCACCTTAGCGGCCATTTCCAGGCTGTTGCTGGCAGGTTTAGTACGTACTGATCTCGAAAGTGAGGAAACCTACTATGGGTTCTGTCATCAAGAAGCGCCGTAAGCGCATGTCCAAGAAGAAGCACCGCAAGATGCTGCGCCGTACCCGCGTTCAGCGTCGTAAGCTTGGCAAGTAAACATTAAGGCCCTGGCTCCTTTGGGAGTCAGGGCC
Organism: Corynebacterium sp. HMSC05D08; assembly: GCF_001807215.1. Taxonomy (NCBI): domain Bacteria; kingdom Bacillati; phylum Actinomycetota; class Actinomycetes; order Mycobacteriales; family Corynebacteriaceae; genus Corynebacterium; species Corynebacterium sp. HMSC05D08. The sequence continues at coordinate 26,596 of NZ_KV788310.1, forward strand.
TTCTTGCTACTTAGCCCGGGAGTTGACTGATTCCTTACTTGCGCATCAAACGCCAGCTGCCGTAGGAGAAGGCAGCTGTGGCCATGGCAGGCAGGCCGTAGGTGCGTACTGCCTTGCGCACCGAGCGGTAGTCGCGGATGAGCCAGCCGTTGTCCTCAGCCACGTCGCGCAGCTTGGAGTCCGGGTTAATGGCCACGGGGGTCCCCACCATCGAGAGCATGGGAACGTCGTTTACGGAGTCAGAGTAGGCCGTGCAGCGCTCCAAGTCGAGGTTCTCTATCGTGGCCAATGCCGCGACTGCGTGGGTCTTGCCGGGGCCGTGGAGGATATCGCCCACGAGACGGCCGGTGAATTTGCCATCGACAACCTCAGGGACCGTACCCAGAGCGCCAGTGAAGCCAAAGCGCTTTGCCAGAACCTGGGCTAGCTGAACCGGGGTCGCGGTCACCAGCCACACTTGCTGGCCGGCCGCGATGTGCATCTGCGCCAGCTGGTTGGTGCCCGGGTAGGCGCGGCGAGCCAGCGAGGCGTCCACGATTTCCTCGCACAGTGCCACCATGTCTTCCACTGTGCGGCCTTTGACAAACTCCAAGGCCTGAACGCGGCCGGCGGCGATATCGTCGGCGTTCTCACTGCCGGAGACGCGGTATTTCAGCTGTTTCCACGCAATCGGCAGGATCTCCCGCAGCTTGAAGTAACGCTTGCGGTACAAACCAAAGGCAAAGGCCACGAGCGAGGAGCCTTGAATGAGCGTGTTGTCCACGTCGAAGAAGGCGGCCGCGCCGGCGTCCTGCGGGATGTCGGGGTCCGGCTGGGTGATCTTCTTTGCCCCAGCGGATTCGAAAGAGCCCTGCACAGAGTCCACGCCCGAGTGGTAGGACTTAAGGTCCAGCCCGAAGATGCTGTCCACCGCCGCGCTGGCAGCGGCCTCACCTGCTGCCTTTTGCGCCTCATCATCAAGCGGAGCAAAGGCTTGGTTCTCCAAGAAGTTGCGGAGATTGCCGCGGCTGGCTGTCCAGTTTGCAAGGAAGTCGCGCGGAGAATTGGGCATTATGGGTGGGGTAGGGGGCTGGGAGGCCCCAGGGGAACTAGAGGATGCGGACACGCATGCAGCTTTCGACGGTGTGGCAGACTATCGTGTCCATAGTAAACCTTTAGGCCAATGGCGTCTTTTCGAGCGTCTAAGTCAGGAGAAAATAGTTATATGTCGCGCCGCGTCGTCGAGTTGATGGTCCGTACTACCTGCGGTTCCTGCAAGCGAGTCCGGGAACAAATCACTCCGGTCGTGGAGGCTGCTGACGCCGAATTTAATGTGCGCAACGTCGATGAGGATCAAGAGCTGGCCATGGAATATGGCGACCGCGTGCCCGTTGTGGTTATTGACGGCGAGGAGTTCTCTTGCTGGGAAGTCGACAATGACGAGCTGGCCGCGGAGCTCGCTTCTTAATTGATTCAGGCGAATTAGTACTGCCTTAGTTCGGATTTTTCCGAACCAACTAGTAGTCTTTTGGTTGATTTGCATCAATCAAAGGGTTGATCTGAAAGTGGAGGATTGTGCATGAGTGTGCTCGTCGTGGGCATGTCCCACCAGTCGGCACCAGTAGCGCTGCTGGAGAAGCTAAGCATGGATGCCGCGGTGCAAACGACCGCTTGCGGGGAGCTGGTTTCTGCACAATCCTTGTCCGAGGCCATGATTATCTCCACGTGCAATCGCATGGAGGTATACACGGTCACCAACTCCTTCCACACCGGAGTCCAAGACGTCGTGCACGTCCTGACCGAGGTTTCTGGTGTCCCGGAAGATGAGCTGCGCGGTTATCTGTATGTGCGTTATGCCGACGCGGCCGCTGAGCACCTCATGACGGTTACCTCCGGTCTTGACTCCATGGTGATGGGCGAGCAGCAGATTATCGGCCAGGTGCGCACCGCCTACCAGTCTGCGGCTGAGCAGGGAACTGTGGGCCCGCGTATCCACGCCTTGGCTCAGTCCGCGCTGCACACTGGCAAGCGAGTACACACCGAAACCGAGATCGACGAGGCCGGTTCCTCCATGGTGTCTTTCGCCTTCGACCAGGCCACCCAGCGCATGGGCGTAGAGGATCTCCACGGCAAGACCGCGCTCATTCTGGGGGCAGGGGCCATGGCTTCCCTCGCCGCAACGCATGCGGGCCGCTTGGGCGCGGAGCTCATCATCGCTAACCGCACCCGCGAGCGCGCAGAGCGCCTGGCTTCCCATGCCCATGAGGCTGGGGTCCACGCCGAGGTCATCGACTTTGAAGACCGCGCCCGTGTGCTCGGCCGGGTAGACCTTGCCATCTCCGCTACCGGTGCACAGAACTTCACCATTGAGGCAGGCGACGTCGCCAAGCATGGTGCCACCGGCCGCGCCCTCATGCTCATTGACCTGTCCCTGCCGCGTGACATCGAGGACGCAACTGCGGAGGCTGAAGGTGTGGATCTGGTCAACATTGAGCGCCTGAGCCGTTCCCTGAGCGCTGCGGATACCGACATCGCTGCTGGTACGAGCCCGCACGCGCAGGCACGCCGCATCGTGAACGAGGAGCTTGAGGCCTACTCTTCCGCACAACGCGTGCGCGACGTGGTGCCCGCGGTTTCTGCTTTGCGACGCCGCGCCGCCGACCTCGTCGAGTGCGAGGTTGCGCGCCTGACCCAGAAGCACCCGGAGCTCGATGATAGGCAGATGGATGACGTCAACCGCGCCTTGAAGCGCGTGGTGGACAAGCTCCTGCACGAGCCGACCGTTCGTGCGAAGCAACTGGCTGCTAACTCCGGTACTGTCAGCCACGAGACGGCCCTGCAGGAACTCTTTGGCCTGCAGATTGAAGGCACTGGTGTAGCGGTCGACGTCGACCAGTTGCCCGACTTGAGTGAAGTCAAAAAGAGCCAAGAGAACAACGCCAAGTAAGAGGAAAAACTTTTTATGTTCAAGATCGGTACTCGCGGTTCCAAGCTGGCCACCACGCAGTCGGGCCACGTGCGCGACTGGCTGAAAGCCAACGGCTTTGAGTCAGAGCTGCACATCGTCACCACCCATGGTGACGTCAACATGGCGCCCGTCGAGCGCATCGGTGTGGGCGTGTTTACGCAGGCCCTGCGCGAGGCTCTTTACGGTGGCGAGTGCGACATCGCGGTCCACTCCTTCAAGGACCTTCCTACCGCGGCCGACGAGCGGTTCCTCCTCGTCGTGCCGGAGCGCCAGGACGTGCGCGAAGCCCTCGTGGCACGCGACGGCCTGACCTTGGCGCAGCTGCCCGAGGGGGCCCGCGTGGGTACCTCGGCGCCGCGCCGTATTAGCCAGCTCAAGGCGATGCGCCCAGACCTCGACATTCAGCCGCTACGCGGCAACATCGACACCCGTATGGGCAAGGTGACCTCCGGTGAACTCGACGCCGTGGTCTTGGCTTACGCGGGCCTAGTCCGTGCCGATTACCAGGACATGGCCACCGAGGTCTTTGCCCCGGACACCTTCATGCCGGCCCCAGCGCAGGGCGCGCTGGCCATTGAGGCAGTCAACGACTCCGCCGCGGCCCGTGCCATCGAGACCTTGATTGACGAGCAGGCTTCCGCCGCCTCCTTCGGCGAGCGCACTGTCCTCTCCCGCCTGGAGGCAGGCTGCACCGCGCCCGTGGCTGCAACCTCCACCATAGAGAACGGTCAGCTGACCGTGCGCGGTGGCGTCTTCGCCCTAGACGGATCGCGTCAGCTTTTGGCTTCCGCAACGGGACCTTTGAGCGATGCAGCCCAGCTGGGCAGCGCTGTCTCCGAGGAGCTTTTCTCCCGCGGTGCAGCCGAGCTGCTGGGCAACTAATTTTTTGTTTAGGCCTTGATAATTTAAGGTGTATCTAGCACACGATCATTGGCCTCCAATGATTTGGCCCCCCTTAAACAGATCCCAGGACTTCTGGCCTGGGATTTTGGCCGTTAATACGCTGTGAAGAACACCGCCCGCTGGTAGCAGGGAAAACGCTGCGCACGATCATGTCCGTGCGGGGCGCCTGAGACCCAAACGTAGAAAAGAACCTTATGAGCAACGCTGTGCCGGACATCCAGTCTGAACTGGGCAAAGTCGTATTTGTGGGCGCCGGCCCAGGCAACCCTGAGCTGTTGACCGTCCGCGCCCGCGAGGTTCTCGAGGCGAACGCCATCGCTATTGTCGACGCCGAGGTTTCCTCCGGAGTGCGCGACGTTGTCGCCCGTGCGGTCCCCGTGCCGCAGGAGCTTCTCGACGCCGCCGAGGCCGAGTACGCACGCATCTGCGCCGAGGCCAAGGAGGCTGGCGCACGCCGCAAGCCGCCGCGTCCTGCCGCGCCTACCGCAGCTGTCTTTTATGCCCCGGATGGGGAAGACGTCGTCAAGCAAATGCGTGAAGCGCTGGTTGAAGCCGATGGCCTCGATGTCATCCGCCTGGTAAGCGGCAACCCGCTCAACCGCGAGTCCATCAAAGCGGAGATTTCCGCCGTGGCCGCGGCAGGCCTGGAATTCCAGGTTGTTCCGGGCATGTCCCTGCCTTCCACCGTCCCCTCCTTTGCAGGTCTGGCGCTGGGCGCGACCTACACCGAGGCGGACATTACCGAAGGCGCTGATTGGGACTCCCTGGCAAGTGCGACGCAGCCGCTCGTACTGCAGGCTACTGCTGAGGACCTGCCGCTGATTTCTCGCGAGCTCATCGACCGTGGCATGTCCGCGGACATGGAAGCCTACGTCACCGTGCATGGCACCACCCGCCTGCAGCGCACCCACGAGACCACCTTGGGCACCTTGGGCAAGCTCGACGCCGAGCTGCCGGGCGACCTCGTGGTGACCCTGGGCCGCAGCTTCGACGATCGCTCTAAGTACTCCTGGTGGGAAAATCGCCCGCTGTACGGCTGGCGCGTGCTCGTGCCGCGCACCAAGGAGCAGGCGGCTGCCATGTCCGCGCGTCTGGCTGGCTACGGCGCTATCCCGCAGTCTGTGCCCACCATCTCGGTGGAGCCGCCGCGTAACCCGGCGCAGATGGACCGCGCCATCAAGGGCATCGTGGAAGGCCGCTACAAGTGGATCGTGTTTACCTCTGTCAACGCAGTCTCTGCCGTGTGGGAGAAGATCGCCGATCTGGGCCTGGATGCCCGCGACTTCGCAGGCGTGCACCTGGCAGCGGTGGGCAGCAAGACCGCCGACGCCATCCGCGCCAAGGGAATGGTCCCGGAGCTGTTGCCGAACAAGCGCAAGCAGAACGCCGAGGGCCTGGTTGAGGTCTTCCCCAACTACGTCGAGGACATCGATGCTGTGGGCCGCGTGCTGTTGCCGCGCGCTGACATTGCTGGCGACGCCTTGGTGACCGGCCTGGAGGAGCTGGGCTGGGAGGTCGACGACGTCGTGGCTTACCGCACCGTGCGTGCGGCACCGCCTTCGGCTGAGGTGCGCGACATGATCAAGTCGGGCGGCTTTGACGCCGTGGCGTTTACCTCTGGCTCGACCGTGCGCAACTTGGTGGGCATCGCTGGCAAGCCGCACGCTCGCACCATCATTGCTTGCATCGGCCCGTCCACGAAGGCCGCGGCTGAGGAGTTGGGCCTGCGCGTTGATGTGGTTCCGGAGGTCGCTGAGGTGCCTGCGCTTATCGACGCCCTCGCTGAGCACGTCGCCGCACTGCGCGCCGCTGGCAACCTGCCTGCGCCGCGTAAGAAGCGTCGCAAGCGTAAGACGAGCGCCAAGTCTGCATAGACGCTGCGGCTGAGTAGACTAGCGGGGCAAAAGAAAAAGCCTTCACGCGTGCTCGCCTGTGACAGGGTGAGCCCAAAGGAGAATTCATTATGGATCTTATTCGTCGCCCCCGCCGTCTGCGCCAGTCCCCAGCTTTCCGCGAGCTTGTTGCGGAAACTACACTGCGTCCGGCAGATCTGATTCTGCCGATGTTCATCGTTGACGGTATTGACGAGCCCCGCGAGATCCCCTCCATGCCGGGGGTTTATCAGCACACCTTCGATTCCTTGAAGCGCGCCGCGCATGAGGCGCTCGATGCGGGCGTCAAGTGCGTGGACCTCTTCGGCGTGCCGCTGGACGAGGATAAGGATGAGACCGGTTCCGTGGCATGGGATCCGCAGGGAATCCTGAACCGCGGCATCGAGGAGCTGCGCCGTGAATTCGGCGATGACCTCATCGTCATGGCGGACACCTGCCTGGACGAGTTCACCTCCCACGGACACTGTGGCGTGGTGGATGACAAGGGCCGCGTCAAGAATGATGAGACGGTGAAGCTCTACCAGGACATGGCTCGCTCCCAAGCCCGCGCTGGCGCGCACATGGTTAGCCCATCTGGAATGATGGATGGCCAGATCGCCGCCATCCGCGAGGCCCTTGACGAGGCCGGCCACGAGGACGTCGCCATCATGGCCTACTCGGCCAAGTACGCCTCTGCGTTCTTTGGCCCGTTCCGCGATGCCGTGGGCTCCTCTCTGGAGGGCGACCGCCGCACCTACCAGCAGGATCCGCGCAACCTCCGCGAGTCCCTGCTGGAGATCGACCTCGACATCGAAGAGGGCGCGGACTTCGTCATGGTCAAGCCGGGCCTGCCTTACCTCGATGTGCTGGCGGCAGCGGTGGAGCGCTCCTGCGTGCCGGTGGCCGTGTACCAGGTCTCTGGCGAGTACGCCATGATTAAGGCGGCTGCGCAGAATGGCTGGATTAACGGTGAGGCCGTTATGCTGGAGTCCTTGACTGCATTCAAGCGTGCAGGTGCGGATCAGATTCTGACCTACTTCGCCACCGACGCAGCGCGACTTCTGAAGTAGTTTCTGAACTAAGTTCAGAAGTGATTTTGGCCCACCAGCTTCAAACAGCGACCGAACCTTCAAAAGGATATCTGTGACATTCCCGGCTCCTCAGTCCCCTCAGCAGACCCCGCAGGCTCCAACTGCTGCCCAGGCCCCGCAAGCCCCACAAGCTCCGCAACCGGAAAAGGAGCGCCCTGAGGCAGTAAGCCTCATGCTCAAGCTGTGGGCCGGCGCCTTGGGCTTTGAGGTCATTCACCAGATACTGAATGTGGTGATGACGCTCCTCAACCGCTCGGTGCTGTTTGCCGAGGCTCGCAAGACTGCTGAGGAAGCCGCGAAGGATTCGGGGCAGGAAATCTCCGACTCCTTGATCAGCATCATCGGTTATGGCTCGGTGGCCTTCTCCAGCCTGATTTCTTTGGTCATCATCGTGGTCCTTGCGGTGATGCTGTACTTGCTGAATAAGAACAAGAAGTCTGCGGGCACGGGACGTCGCCTGTGGTTCGCGTTCTCCTTGTTCTTTGCTTTTCGCACGCTGCTCGTCTTCCTCTCGAGCCCGGCGGGCAACGAGGCGCCGGACTGGCTCATCATGGTCGATGGCAGCGTGCAGATCTTGGTCGGCGTGGCCGCAGTAATGGGTCTAATATTCTCCGTGAAGGAAGAAACCCTGGACTACACCGGCGAGCTCGAGGAAATGCGCAAGCTGGAGCAGGAACTAGCGCAAGAACGCCGCGACAAAGAACGCGAGCGCCGAGAACAGGAACGCAAAGAGCTGTTGGAAAAGCAGCAGAAAACTTCAGAACACGATGCCCCGCGCGACTCCGGTCGCTATGACCAGGAGCCACGGCGATGACAAGTATGTTCCCGGGCCAAGGAAACGGCCAACCCAAAGGTGACCCATCCCGGCCGGGGCCGGTTGATTACAACCGTGCAGGACGCAAGAAGAAGGGCGCGGAAGACTCTGCTGCGGCAGCGAACCATGCAAACTGGTGGCCGCGTTCGCTGCGCTTTTCCTACTGGGTTCTCGTCATTGCTGCAGTCATCATGCTGGTCTCTGGCATGGTGGGCCTCTTCGGCGACTCCGGCGCTGAGGAAGTCGCTGCCTCCCCGGAAGTGGCTGAGTACCTTTCCCGCAACCGCAACTTCGTAGCTATTTCCAACATCGTGTGCGCCATCATCATGGCTGTTTGCTCCGCGCAGCTAGCGCACGGTTCCAAGTGGTCGCGCCGCATCATCACCATCGCGATTGCGGTGACGCTGTTTGTCAACATCGCCGCGATGGCGCTGGGTGTGGGTGGACTCATCCTCATCGTTATTCCAGTGGTTCTGGCGGTGGCTTTGCTCTTGCTTTATCGCCCTGATTCCAACCAGTTCATTCGCGAGCACAACCCGCGCTTCTAGCTTTTGCGTGGGATCGCATGCGCGGGCCCGCTAGCGAAGGTGTGGCTAACTAGATTCGTATCCAACTTTTGATTCATAATGAGGACCATGTCACGACTCAACAACGCCCCGCTTATCGACGCTGCCACTGGCCGCACCCCCTCTCGTCTGCCGGTATGGTTCATGCGCCAAGCTGGACGTTCGCTGCCTGAGTACCGCAAAGTACGCGAGGGCATCGACATGCTCGACTCCTGCTTCATGCCGGAGCTGCTCGCCGAAATCACCCTGCAGCCGGTCCGCCGCCACGACGTCGACGGCGCCATCCTGTTCAGCGATATCGTCGTTCCGCTCAAAGCAGCAGGAGTAGGCGTGAACATCGTTCCCGGCCGCGGCCCAGTCATGGACGCGCCCATCCGCACCCGTCAGGACGTGGAGAACCTGCCCATCCTGGACCAGGACGTTCCCGAGGTCCGCGAAGGCATCCGCATCATCCTGGACGAGCTGAACCCGCAGCAGGCGCTCATTGGTTTCGTTGGTGCGCCTTTCACTCTGGCCAGCTACCTCGTGGAGGGCGGCCCGTCCAAGAACCACGAGAAAACCAAGGCCCTCATGCACGCGGAGCCGGAGACTTGGCACGCGTTGATGGAGCGCCTGACACCCACCATCATCTCCTTCTTGGAGCTGCAGATGGAGGCGGGCATCGACGCGATGCAGCTCTTCGACTCCTGGGCGGGCTACCTCAACGAGCGTGATTACCGCGAGTTCGTGCTGCCGTATTCCACGCGCATCCTCGCGGCTGCTGAGGGCCGCGTGCCACGCATCCACTTTGGTGTGGGAACCGGCGAGCTGCTCGGCGCGATGTCCGAGGCCGGCTCTGAAGTCATGGGCGTGGACTACCGCGTCTCCATGGATGTCGCAGCCAAGCGCGTGAGCGCCCGCACTTTGCAGGGCAACCTGGATCCTGCGCTCTTGTTCGCTGGCGACGACGCCATCCGCGGCGCAGTGCGCACCATCAAGGACGAGGTCGCGGCAGCCCAAGCAGCCGGCGACATCGATACACATATCTGGAACTTGGGCCACGGAGTGCTACCTACCACCGACGCCGACGCTGTCACCCGCGCCGTCGCCATCATCCACGAGGAGGGCTAATGAAGATCGCAATTATTGGTGCAGGCTTGGCGGGCCTTACGGCAGCGTGGGAGATCGCTTCCCGCAACGAGGGCCACGAGATCGACGTCTATGAGGCAGAGGGCCGTATTGGCGGCAAGCTCTACACCGTGCCTTTCAACGACGGCCCCACCGATATGGGCGCTGAGGCCTTCCTTGCCCGCAACGCTGAGGTCGTGGACTTCTTCACCCAGCTGGGCTTGGCGGACTCCTTCGTCTCCCCATCGGGCCTTTCCCCGCTGGTCTACGTGGATTCGAAGCTGCAGTCCCTGCCCTCCGGCGGCATGATGGGCATCCCGTCTTCCTCGGCCACCATTGCACCTTTGGTCTCCGAAGAGACGGCGAAGCGCATCGACAACGAGGAGCCCTTTGAATGGGAAATCGGCGGCGACGTGTCCGTGGGCAAGCTGGTGCGCCAGCAGTTCGGCGACGACGTGGTGGACCACGTGGTCTCCGCTCTATTGGGCGGCGTGTACTCATGCACCGCGGACGACCTGGGGCTGCGCGCCACCATCCCGGCGTTGGCAGCGACCTTGGACAAGCTCGCCGCAGAGGGGCCCGTGACCCTTTCCGCCGCAGTCAAGGCGATGGAGGAGGCCCGACCTCGCACGCCTGGCAAGGGAGCACCGTTCCAAACTTTCCGCGGCGGCTACGCTGAGGTTTACGAGGCACTCGCGGAACAGTCCGGCGCCGATATCCACCTCGATTCCTTCATTTCTGGTGTGACCCGTGAGTCCGAGGGCTTCCGCGTCAAGGGCGCACCGAACGAGGCCGGCCTTTATGACCGTGTGCTGTTTGCCACCCCTGCGCCCACTACCGCGCGTCTTCTGCCGGCTCTTTCTCCTGCGGCTGCTGCCGCGCTGAAGAAGGTGAAGCTGGCCGGCTCCGTAGTTGTGGGCTTCAAGTTCGACTCGGATACTGATCCGGAAGGCAACCGCTTGCCCGATAACACCGGAATCCTGGTGGGCACGGATCAAGAGGGCGTAAACGCTAAAGCGTTTACGCTGTCTTCGAGAAAGTGGCCACACCTAGCTGAACGCGGCGGTGCCCTGGTCCGCGCTTCCTTCGGCCGTTATGGCGACGACGCACGGCTGCGCGCGGAGGAAGATCAGCTGGTGGATTACGCGTTGGACGACCTCCAGCACATCACTGGTTTCGACGGCCGCGCGGCGGGCGTTTCTGAAATCTTCACCCAGCGCTGGTTCGGTGGCATCCCGCGTTACGACGAGACCCATCTGGCCACGGTTGCCGCGGCGCACGCCGCGCTTGCCGACGTCCCTGGCATAGAAGCCACCGGCGCCTGGTCCGGTGGCGTGGGCGTGCCAGCCGTCATCGCTGATGCCCGCGCGGCTGCGCAGCGTCTGCTCGCGTAGCTAGAGAGCAGGAAACCCCTCGCCCTTCGCCAGCCAGGCCGCCTACGAAAAACCTCCACCGACAAGCTGCTAGAGCAAAATTAGCAAAGCGACGGAACCTATGAGCAGTAGCAGAATGACGGCCATGAAAACCTTCGCCTGCCAGCGGGCGTAGTTGAAGTCCATGCCGGCGCCGAAGCGCTTGTCCACCATGATGGCTGGGTCGTCAGGGTTGTAATAGAACATGCCCCACTTGTAGAACTTGTCATTATCGGGGGAGTCTTTGCCGTCGTCGGGGAAATTCACGCCCCGCAGGGCATCATCGATGCGCGTTTGTGCGCGCAGGATCATCACGAGGAGGGCGATGACCCCGACCAGGCTCATGACGATAACACCGATGAATCCCACAGGCAGCCAGTCGGCGTAGCGAGGCAATGCGGAGGCAACCTGAATCTGCGCCATGGGTAGGCAGAGTGCAAAGAGTAAGAAGCCTGTTGCCTGGTTTGTTGCGGCCATTACCGCGCGGTTTCGCAGCTGACCCTTGATGGAGCGGTCCGAACGTGAATGGACCGATGAGGTGCAGACGAACCAAAAAATCAGTGCGAAGACTGCGATCATTCCGAGGTTAACGAAGGTCAACCCGAATACAGTGCCGATGCCTTTGTCGCTCCAGGCGTCGGGCTGCATGGAGGCGCCCCAGTGCGTAGGGATGGTCTCGGGAATCGTGTCCCAGCCTTGGGCAACGATGCCCGCGGAAGCTGCGGTAATGAGCAGTGAGCCGAGGACCCAAATCCAGGGAAAGCGGACCTGGGCGGTGAGGTCGGCCAGCGCGCTGTTGTTCAGCGGCGTGGCAGTTATCTGTGCGGAAATGGCTGTTTCGACATCGTCATACCAGCCGCCCGCGGCTTTGGCCTCGATGATGCGGCGACGCGATTTAACGTAAGCAAAGAGTGCTCCAAAGATGACGATAAGGGAAGGCAGCGCTGCGATTGCTGGCCACTTCCATGTGGCCACTGAAATTAGGGTGGCGGCGATACCAAACGCCCACACGAGGCAGCGGTAGTGCTTAATCGCATCAGTTACTGCAGGCTCAGCGCGTTTGTCGTGGGGTACTGAAACACCAAGGGGCAAGACGGCTATCGCCGGTGCTGCCGCCAGGGCCCACGTCACGGCTAAGATGACCGCGGCCATTGATAATGCGAAAATCATGGTAGTTCCTTCAGGATGGCGTCGAGATGGTCACGGATTTCGGAAACGGTGAAGCCCTGTGCGCGTGCAAGCCAGGCGACGCGGGTGAGGCCCTCGTCGAGTTGCTGGGATTGGGCTGCAGTGCGGGCACCTGGGCGGACCACGGTGCCGGAGCGTCCAGCGGTTTCGGCTAGGCCTTCGGCGACGAGTTTGTCATAAGCCTTCTTGACAGTGGCGGGGTTGATGCCGAAGTCGGCTGCGAGACGGCGAACTGGATCAAGCTTGTCGCCGTCACGGAGCTGCCCGTGAGCGATGGCCGCAACTATCTCGTCGTGGATTTGTTTAAACAGTGGGACGTCAGAGTCCGGGCTAAGGGTGATGAACATGCACCCTCACTTTCTGTGTTGTTCTTACTAATACAACGTTGTATTAGTAAATATAGCACAGATTGTATTAGTGTCAATGATGCAAACTTGGGCTGAAACTAGTTACCTAAAGCTCAACGGTGCGATCGAGAAGCAAGCGTGCACAGAAGTGTTCGTCGTGACTCACCACCAGCATTGCCCCGCAGTATGCAGAGAGGACGTCGATAAGCCAATCCACGGTGGGAATGTCGAGGTTGTTCGTGGGTTCGTCGAGGAGTAGAAACTTCGGCGCTGGGTCTGACAACAAGACCCGGGCGCATTCGGCCCGAAAGCGCTCGCCGCCCGATAACTGGGAAAGCGGAGCGTGTACGCTGTCGTTCTGGAACAGTAATTGCGCAAGCTGATTGCGCAGATACTGCGGCGCAGCGTGAGGATTGGACTCGGTCACTAACTCCCACACGCTTTTATTGCCGGGAAGCGTTATGCGCTGACGCAAGTAGCCACAGGCTAGTGCGTAGTCGACGTCGCCGTTTGCCACGCGGTTGAGGAACGTTGTCTTTCCGGAACCGTTGGGGCCTGCGAGTCGGACGCGCTCAGGGCCCACGATGCTGAGTAGCTCACTGCGGAGAACGTGGGTTGCGTTAGGCAGTTGAGTGCTCGGAAGCTCGATATGGACGGCAGAATCGTCGCGTAGCCGCAGCTGAGCTTTGTCGTACTCCTGCTGTGCGCTTGCCACTGATTGGGCTGCTTCGTGCGAGCGCTTGGCAGCTGTGTTTTGAGAGCGATTCTTGTCCAGGCCCATTGCGAGAGGTGGCTTGCGCTTGGAGGCCGCGTATTTCTTTCCGCGACGCTCATCCCGGGCTAGCCGCGTTTGCATTGCTGACCGCTGGCGGACTTCTTTGCGTAAGGCGGCCTTGGCCTGGTGGACGTCGGCAAGCGCGGCGTCCTGCTCTTGGTCAATAGCCTCCTCATAGGAGGCATAGTTCCCAGTAAACATGCGTAACGAGCCGTGGTAGAGCTCGGCGATGCAATCTGCGTGATTGAGTAGATCGCGGTCGTGTGAAATGACCAAAACCTGGGCCGGCGAGTCAGCGATCAAGCTAAGGAGAAGTTCCTTGGACTGCGCATCAAGGTTGTTTGTGGGCTCATCCAAAATGAACACGTCAGGTTCGGAGAAAAAGAGCGCAGTAAGCGCGACAGTAACGGCCTCGCCGCCCGATAGGCTACCGATTGTGCGATCCAAGGAAATGGGCAATTCCGACGCCGCGAGCGCAGCACTGATTTTTTCCTTGAGGTCCCAATGCTCGCCGACGACCTCGACGAGCTCGTCGGTGTAGTGTCCCGCTTCGATTTGCTCGATGGCCTCCAATACTTCACGGGCGTGGAACACGTCGGCAACAGTATCGGAGACTTTTAGACCTAAGTCTTGGTCGAGGTACCCGACGCTAGGGGCACTGACGGTACCTGAGGTTGGTTCGAGTATCCCGGCCAGCACCTTGGCCAGCGTTGATTTGCCCGAGCCGTTGGTGCCAACGAGTCCGGTGAACTGTGCACTAAAAGTCCCATTGAGATTCGAGAAACAGGGTTTACCATCGGGCCACACAATGGTGAGGTCAGTGAAAGAAATAGGCATGGATCGATCCGCCTTCGAGTCAGAGGTGTTGATGTGAGCTTCGAATTAAGAGCGGATCTTCATGGCAAGGAAGGGTAGCAGCGTGCCTGCGTGCTGTCCATAGTTTGTGGGGAAATGAGATTACAAGAAAAGCGCCACTGCCACTACTGCGAGGCCTTTCCAACCACGGCTTAAGTAGCCCACCACTTCAGGAGAAAAGGAAGCACCGAAACCGCCCGTATCGACCATGCTCATTTGCGTCACGCGGGCAGGGCGGGACCTAGTGTAGCCGGCCCACGCCAGGCCTACCGCGATGACTGCAAGTGCGGCAAGTGAAAGCTGCCACACGATGGCAACAAAGACCGTTCCTATAATCGCTGTGCCTATCGCAGCGCTCATAGGAAGACCCCACTCTGCCCAAGGTCCTTCCACGATCCGCCCAAAGGAACCTGCGCGGCTTACGGCCGCACCCACCATGGACCAAGCGGCGGCAAATGCAAGAATGCCCAGCGAACCCAGGTGCGGTGCGAACCCGAGGCTCAAACCAGCAACTGCCAGTGCGCCGACGCCGATGTACCAACGCCTGCTTAGACGGCGCGCGAAAAGGCCAGCTAAAGAAGCAGACGAACCGATCCGCGGTTTCAACCACATGCTTTGGCTGGCCAGGGCATCGGAGCTGACCTCAGAGTCGAGCAGGTTCACACCTGAACTGCTCACCTGACGGGAACGGCCAGCGGCGAGCAGTGACGCAACGGTGAAGGAACGCCAGCCTACGGCCATGCGTAATGCTGGCGCTGCCAGCGCGAATAGAGGAGATGTACCGAGGGACACGCAAAGCAGCAACGCGAGTGCAGTGACCCCGAGCAGCTGCAGAACTGAAATTGCATCCATGCCCCGCAGGCGTCCTTGTGGGCGGAGGTAGTAAACCCACCGGGGGCCTGGCATCCCACGCAGCGGGAACAGCGCCTCCAGAAGCACAATCAGCGCTAGCAGCCCCAGGATGCCGCCCGTTATCTGTAGAGGAGCAACGTCGGCGCGAATTACAACGAAAGGCAAATAGTCGGCGGCGTATTGCCACACGCCAAAGAGTACGCCTAGGAGACAACCAAACATGACGATCGCTCCAACGACGTCACCGAACTTCGACAGGGCCCGTGTCATGCCAGTACGAGAGTTAGTGCCAGGCATCATAGCTCCACCAACTCATCGCACGCATCGGTGACGGTAGGCGAGTGGGACGCCACGATGATGCAGCGACCTTCTTTCGCCAGGTGGCGCAGTTCGCTGCTGAGGAATTTCGTCCACTCGGCGTCGAGGTGGCGCTCGGGTTCGTCGATAAGCAGTACTTGCGCGGGCTGGTAGAGCTGGATGGTCAGGAAAACGCGCTGGCGCTGGCCCGCGGACAAACGCGTGGCGGGGTGGGGCAGGAGCTCCTCAAGCGCCCACAATTCGATGATTTCAGCGAAGTCAACGCCAGTGGTCCGGGCGATGAGATCGATGTGCTCGCCCACGGTGAGGTCCGGTAGGAAGATGGGGTCGGCCACGGTGAGCACCGCGCTTGCCGACGCCCTCGTTCCCACCTCCTTCCCATCAACACGGACGGTGCCCTCGAGAGCCGCGAGCTCGCCACCGAGAGTGGCGAGCAGCGTCGACTTGCCTGAGCCGTTAGCTCCCTTGAGGCCGTACATGCGGCCCGGGGCAAACTCGCGGGCAAGATGGCCGAGGGCTGTGGTATGTCCGTAAGTGGCATCGATGTTCAGCATGCGGCAAGGCTATCAATTCTGCTGCTTGCAGGCTTTCAAGACCTTGGTTTTGGTACCTTGAGCTGCTAAAATTTAGCGTCAAACAGCTATTTTGGGGGAGAAAAAGAATGGTTACTCCACAGCCCGCTAATGAGTTCATAGACACCGAAATTGATAAACCGAGGGATAACAAGTTGGCCTTGGGAGACGCAGCAATGCGTTTGGCCGGCCATGACGTTAGTGACCCGAAAGTTCGTGACTTGGCCCGCCGCGTAGCCGCTGGCACGGTGTCTGCTGAGGACGCAATAGCCCAAGTTCGCCGGACGGCATTTAAGTAAGCAGGGGAAAATGAGCGGGGGTTGGAAAGATTACTTCATTCCAGGAACAACGGTTCTGAAGAATCTATTGGGGGCAACTGATGCTGAGGAGCTCCGATTACTCGAGGAAAAACTGGTATTCCTGCGAATCTCGGAATTACAGCATGAGCCCCTAGAGGGGAATTTTGATTATCAGCATTTCAAAGCCATCCATCGCCACCTTTTCCAGGATGTTTATGAATGGGCGGGGCAGGAGCGTACGGCTCCTACTGACCAGTTCATGGTGAAGGCCGGTCATGCTTATTACCCAGCGGGTCCAGAGCTGACCAAGGCCGCGAACAAGATTTTTGCTGGTCTTGCCCGCGATAACCTGTTGTGCGATATGACTCTTGAGGAGTTCGTCCCGAAGCTGGCGGAAGTGTGGGGTGAACTCAACGTTGTGCACAGCTTCCGCGAGGGAAACACCCGCACGCAGACCGTCTTTTTCGCGTTCCTTGTGGATAATGCTGGGTTTGCCTTGGACGTGGAGCGCCTAGCCGTTGATAGTGAACTGCGTGAGCGGTTCATCGCTGCACGTTTTCATAGCCAGGACACAGGCGATAACGCGCAGCTGGCGCGGGTGCTGCGCGAAATCGTCGGCAACCGCTAGCTCGTGCTAGCCCTTGTTGCGGAATACAAAGATAGAAGAGAAGTCCTGGTCGCCGTGGCCCATGGACTGCTGTTCCTCAAAGCGTTCGATGGCGGCGTGCACTGCTGGCAGCGGCTTAGAAGAAGTAGCCTCTATGAGCTTGGCGTCCTTGCACAGGGCGTCGACAGTGAAGTCGCCCGGAGTGGTGTTGCGCTCACCCGTGATGAACGGGCCCTTCATGTTCTTCATGAACGCGAGGCCGGTGATATCGAGCATTTCGAGGATGACCTCGGAATCGAGGCCCTCGGATTCGCCAAGCTGTAGTGCTTCTAGCAGTCCCTCGGCCGTTACGGCCAGGGCGAGGTTGGCCAGCAGCTTGCCTAGGGCGGCGGTAGCTGCGGACTCGACGCCGATCAGCTTGTTCTCACCGGCCCATGGCTCGACGATATCCATGGCGAGCTCGCGACGGTCGTCGTCAGGCGTGCCCACATAGACGCCCAACTCGCCGTTTCGGGCTGGGCCCAGGGAACCCACGACCGGTGCGTGAACGTAGGAATCCACGGCAGCGGCAAACTCGCGGGCGGCCTCCGGGGAAACGGTGGTGGTGTCAATCCAGGTAACGTCGGCGGGGATCAGCGCGGGCTCGATGATGCGCTCGCGAATATCATCAGGACCAAACAAGGAAGTGATGATGACCTCAGCGTTTGTCACCGCCTCTTCAGGGGTATCTGCCAAGCTGGCGCCTTCTTCGACGAGAGGCTGCGCGCGCTCAGCGGTGCGGTTCCACACCGTAACCTCGTGAGATTTAAGCAGGTGGCGGGCAAGCTCGCTGCCCATTCGGCCGGTTCCAAGGAATGCGATTTTCATGGAAACCAGTGTGCCATTTTTGTTTGCGGGCGCGCAGTCAACTTCGGTGTGCCACCGGAAGAGCGCCGTGGTTCGTATCCCGTCGGTACCGCCCACACCGTGTGGGCTGGCGATGATCATCGGCGGCATCGTAGGCCTGAAAACGGTGGCCTAGGGCAGCGGGATGTAGATTTCCTCCGGGCGTGGAAGTGGTGGCGGCTTCGGGATTTGATCGATTCCCTGTTGTACCTCCGGCGGAATCGGAACCTTTGTGGGAATCCGCGGCGGCGCTGGTGGCGGCGGTGGCGGTGGCATATGAAATTCCGGCAGCTTTGGCAGGCCTGGAACTGGTGCGGGTGCTGGACGCCGTGGTGGCGGAGCCGGCGCAGGTGCGTGGATAGTTACCGTATCGGGTGAATGCGGCGGTGCTTCTGGTGGCGGGGCCAGTTGGCTTTCTTGCGGAGCTTGCTCAGGTGCGGGCGCCTTCGGTGTTTCTTTCGGCTTTGGTTCGTGTTTGCTGGATGACTCTTGCGTGGAATCTAGCGCCAAGCGTGTGGCCGGTTGTGGCGCGGAGCCCTGGACCCAAGGCGTGGTGCTTTCTGATGTTTGTGTTTCCAGCGGTTTCATATCTTGAGCTGGAACCATGGTGACTTCTTTGCTTGCACAGGATGCACAAAATACAGCGCTAAGGCCGATAGCGCAGAAGAAAATGCGTGAGCGCATGATGAAAATTTCCCCCTTTTAAAACCACCGCCACGAGTGTTGGTTGCAAGCTGCATGAGCAGTCGGTGTGCAGCGCGCTTTGTTGTTCCCCCGGCGCTGCGATCGTGGCGATGACAGTAGCTTAACGGCAATTAGAAACCTGTGCAGGGTAAGTAGCGCGTGGAGTAGATGGAGCGGATGCAATTCGGCGAAGTGCTCTGGGTGCGGTGGCGCGTTTCGGACACTCCAACTTTTGTATAGGGACAAAGCAGTTACAATGTTGGCTATGCCTAATACGAGTCAGCAGCCAGTTTCCCAGTCCGCCCAGTGGTTCGAGCGCGCCTCCAAGGTCACCCCAGGTGGCGTGAACTCTCCGGTCCGTGCCTTCGGTTCGGTCGGCGGCCAGGCCCGCGTCATCGCACGCGGCGAGGCTTCCCGCCTATGGGACATCGACGGCAACGAGTACGTTGACCTTGTTAGCTCCTATGGCCCGATGATCCACGGCAACGCCCACCCGGCAATCGTGGAGGCTGTGCAGAAGGCAGCGGTCGATGGCCTTTCCTTCGGCGCGCCGACTGAGGCAGAAACCCTGCTGGCAGAGCGCATTGTGGAGCGCACCGCAGTAGAGCAGGTGCGTCTGGTCAACTCCGGCACTGAGGCCACCATGTCCGCAGTGCGCCTAGCCCGCGGTTACACCGGCCGCGCCAAGGTGCTGAAGTTCGACGGTTGCTACCACGGCCACGTCGACGCCCTGTTGGCCTCTGCTGGTTCTGGTGTGGCCACCTTCGCCCTTCCTGACTCCCCGGGTGTCACCGGCGCTTCCGCTGCCGACACCATCGTGGTCCCTTACAACGACCTCGCTGCCGTGCGCGAGGCTTTTGCCGCGCACCCAGGCGAAATCGCCTGCATCATTGCTGAGGCAGCCGCGGGCAACATGGGCACAGTGGCTCCCGATGAGGGGTTCAATGCGGCGCTGAAGGAAATCGCGCATGCCGACGGCGCGCTGCTCATCCTCGACGAGGTCATGACTGGTTTCCGCACCTCCCACAAGGGGTGGTTCGGCGTCGACAATGTGGCGGGAGACTTGGTCACCTTCGGCAAGGTTGTCTCCGGTGGCCTGCCCGCAGCAGCTTTTGGCGGCCGCGCCGACATCATGGCTTATCTCGCACCGGTTGGCCCGGTCTACCAGGCGGGCACGCTTTCCGGTAACCCGGTGGCAATGGCTTCTGGCCTGAAGTCCCTCGAGCTGGCAAACGAAGAGCTTTACCCACGTCTGGCTGCCAATGCAGACCGCCTCACCGGCCTTATCTCCGCTGCCCTGGATAAGGAAGGCGTGGCCCACAACATCCAGCGTGCCTCGTCGATGTTCTCCATCCGCTTCGCAGAGGGGCAGGGCAATAATTTCGACGACATGAAGGCTGCCGATACTTGGCGCTTTGCACCGTTCTTCCACGAGCTTTTGCAGGGCGGCGTCTACGTTCCGCCGTCAGCTTTCGAGACTTGGTTTGTTTCGGACGCCCTGACCGACAATGATTTTGAGGTAATCGAAAAGGCGCTTGCTCCGGCAGCGCAGGCAGCAGCAGCGGCAGTTCGCCCGCAGTAGTGCGCTAGTCTACCTGCGCACTAGCGCAGCAGCTCACGTAAAGAGCGAAAGGAACATTTATGTCGACGACCATCGTTCATCTGGTTCGCCACGGTGAGGTCTACAACCCAGACAAGATCCTCTACGGGCGCATTCCGGGCTACCACCTGTCTTCCCGTGGACACTCCATGGCGGCGCGCACGGCAGAGGCATTCCGCGGCCACGACGTCACCTACCTGGTGGCCTCCCCGCTGCAGCGCACGCAGGAAACCGCCCAGCCGATTTCGAAGGTGACCGGCCTTGATGTGGACGTCGACAAGAGCGTCATTGAGTCCGGCAATCGCTTCGAGGGCCTGCGCACCAAGGGCTGGAACTCCCAGCTGTGGAACCCACAGCGCTGGCCGCTGCTGCGTAACCCGCTGCAGCCTTCTTGGGGCGAGCCCTTCGAAGAGATTGCTGCGCGCATGATGAACGCCGTCGAGCGCGCACGTCAGAAGGCAGAAGGCCACGAGGCCATCATCGTCTCTCACCAGCTGCCCATCGTGATGGTGCAGCGCACCGCACTGGGCAAGCGCCTCGCGCACGCCCCGTGGGATCGCGAATGCGATCTGGCTTCGGTCACCTCCCTGGTGTTCCAGGACGACCAGCTGATCGACATCTTCTATTCTTCACCTGCACAGGCGATTTAAGGCAGAGCTTTGAAAAACACATTCCTCCCCGTGGCGGCAGCTGTACTCGTTGCAGCGACCACTCTTGCGGGCTGCGGTCAAGATGCCGATAACGCGCAGAATGCCGTAGCTACCGGCGGTACTTTCGAGTTCTTTGCCCCGGGCGGTCAGAAGGAAATCACGTACGCGCCGGATCAGCGCAAGCCGCTGAAGTCTTTCACCGGTGAAGATCTCCGCAACGAGGGCAAGACAATTTCCCTGGATGACTTTTCGGATCAGATCGTCGTGCTCAACTCGTGGGGACAGTGGTGCGCGCCGTGCCGCTCCGAGTCCGATGACCTCCAGAACGTCCATGCCGAGCTGACCAAGCGCGGCACTGGAACGGTCTTGGGAATCAACGTGCGCGACTTCAACCCGGAAATCTCGCGTGACTTCCTCGAGGACAACGGCCTTGAGTACCCGTCCATCTATGACCCGCCATTCAAGACCGCGGCGGCTCTCGGTGGTGTGCCCACCTCGGTGGTGCCCACCACCATCGTGCTGGACAAGCAGCATCGCCCAGCCGCAGTTTTCTTGAGGGAAATCACCGATAAGGACGTCCTCGCAGTCGTGGACTCATTGGAGAAGGAATAAATGGAGCACATTCTCGCCGCCGGTGTCGGTGAGGCCTTTGCGGATACCGTCGCAGCCGGCCCGCTTCTGCTGGGAATTCTTGCCGCAACAGCAGCGGGTTTGGTCAGTTTTGCTAGCCCCTGCGTGGTGCCCTTGGTTCCGGGCTACATCTCTTACCTGGCCAGCGTGGTCGGTGGTGAGGTGAGCTACGACGCGGAGCTGGGGGTGGGCGTCGGAAAGCGCAGGCAATGGGCCGTGGTGGCAGCAGCTTTGCTGTTCATCCTGGGCTTCACGGTGGTCTTTGTGCTCGCTACCGTTTCTGTCTTTGGTGCGATCTCCGCGCTCACGCTGAATTCGGAGATGCTCATGCGCGTCGGTGGCGTGATCACCGTCCTCATGGGCGTGGTGTTCATGGGCGTGGTTCCAGTGCTGCAGAAGGATACCCGCATGGCTCCGCGCCGCTGGACCACGTGGCTCGGCGCACCGCTGCTGGGCGGCGTATTCGCGCTTGGCTGGACCCCGTGCTTGGGCCCTACTCTGGGGGCTATCATCTCCGTTTCCGTCGGCACGCAGGGCATGACCGCGGTGCGCGGCACCGTGCTCATCATTGGTTATTGCTTGGGCCTTGGCTTGCCCTTTCTCCTCGTTGCTTTGGGCTCCGCCCGCGCTATGCGCACCATTTCGTGGATGCGCAAGCACTCTCGTACCATTCAGATCATCGGCGGCATCGCCATGATTCTCGTGGGCCTCGCGCTGGTTACCGGCATGTGGGGTAATTTCATCAACTTCATTCGTCAGTGGACTGTCGAGTACGGCGCGACGCTGATCTAGAAGGCATATAAGGCTTAGAAGGCACAGAGAGACATGAAACTTATAGTGAGCTATCTGCGTAAAGCATGGCATTGGCTGACCAGCATGCGAACCGCGCTGGCGCTGTTGTTCCTGTTGGCCCTAGCCGCAATCCCCGGTTCGCTGCTGCCGCAGCGTGACCTTAACGAATCCAACGTCACGGACTTTATCGAGTCCCACGGCAAGGTAGCGGAGATCTACGACAAGCTGCAGCTTTTCGACGTCTTCTCTTCCATCTGGTTCCAGGCCATTTTCATCCTCCTGATGATTTCCCTGGTGGGCTGCATCATCCCGCGTTCCTGGGAGCACTACAAGGCATGGAAGACTCCGCCTACCCGTGCGCCGAAGTACCTGGACAAGATGCCGCTGCATGCAGAAGGCCACTCTGAGCATTCCCCGGAAGAGATCGAAGAGGCCACCCGCAAGCTGCTGAAAAAGTGGCGCGTTTCGGAGACGAGCGCCGAAGATGACCGCGCCGGCCTCAAGTCCTTCTCCGCGGAGCGCGGATACGCCCGCGAGCTGTGCAACCTCATCTTCCACGTCGCTCTCGTGGCAATCCTGCTGACCGTGGCCGCGGGCCGTTTGGTCAACTATGAAGGCCAGGTCATCGTGGTGACCGAGTCGGGCTCCCAGGACAAGGAAGCCAGCCTCGAGCAGTCCACTGAGTTCTGCAATACCTCGACCTCGAACTATGACTCCTTCCGCGCGGGCTCGCTTTTCGACGGCACCGGGCTCCACCCGTTCTGCTTCGTGGCGCATGACTTCACGGCGGATTACCTGGATAACGGCCAGGCGGAGATGTTTACCTCCAACGTGTCCTACGCGGAGGGCGATGACATCTACACGGATCATTCCTCCTGGAAGGACTATGAGCTCAGCGTGAATCACCCGCTGCGCCTGTCCCACAACCGCGTCTACCTGCAGGGCCACGGCTACGCGCCGACCGTAACGGTGGAGTGGCCCAACGGTGAGAAGCGCACCCAGACCATCCAGTTCCGCCCCGATGACATGGTTCGCTTCCTTTCTTCTGGCGTCATGCGTTTCGACCCGCCGGCCGGCATGTACCCGGACTTGTTTGAGCGCCGCCAGAACCAGATCGCCATCCAGGGTCTCTTCGCGCCGACCGCACAGTGGTCCGGTGAGAACGGCCAGTTGCTCACCTCTGCTTACCCGGGCTTGACCGATCCGGCACTGGCCATTGACATCTACCGCGGCGACGCCGGCCTGGATACCGGTACCGCGCAGTCCATCTTCGATCTGGACTCCTCCCTGGTGCACTCGGGCCAGCTGCAGAAGATTGACCGCGTGAACCTGAGCCAGAACGAGTCCGTGACGTTGGACGACGGCACCAAGGTCACCTTCAACGGTGCCTCCCAGTTTGCGAATTACCAGATTTCTTATGACCCATTCCAGAAGTGGGTCTTGGTCTCGGCCCTTTTGATGCTTGTCTCCTTGGTGGGCTCGCTGGTGATCAAGCGCCGCCGCATCTGGGTGCGCATCAGCCCTGCCGCTGACGGCGGCACCGATATCCAGATGGGTGGATTGGCACGCACCGATCGTGCTGGTTGGTCCGAGGAGTTCTACGCAGTCCACCGAGCACTGCTGGAGCTGCCGGATCCAGACGAGGTCGAAGAAGACGAGATCTGGGTAGAGGATTAAAGCTATCCGCCAAAAGTTTGAGGTGGATAGCGTACGAGAGTATTGTATGCAGGAACTATTGAGAGCTAAAGCGCAAGGTTTTACATGCTGATTGATCAGAATCTGTCGAATTTCTCCGACATTGCCGTGCAAACGGCCTTCGTCATTTACGCCATCGCGCTATTCATTTCGCTGGTGTACTACGGTCGCATGCAGGGCGTCATCGATGCCCGCCGCGCCGCAGCCGCCAAGAAGGCGGAGTCCAAGCAGGCAGTGCTTGCGGGCGGCAGCGCTTATGCGCCTGAGGACGACGCCGCGCTTGCCGACGCCACCCCTGTCGACACCTCCGATTCCGTTTTCCACGCTGATGACGTCCGCGTGCGTGAGGAAAAGGCTGACAAGCTCGGCGGCATGACCCAGATGCTCATCTGGCTCGGCATTGTCTTGCACGTAACCGCGATTGTGCTGCGCGGTCTGGCAACGCACCGCTTCCCGTTCGGCAACCTCTACGAGTACGTCTTGATGGTCACGGCCGGTGTCCTGATCGTGGCTAACATCGCGATGCAGCGTAAAGAGTGGCGCACGATGTGGCCATGGATGCTGACCCCGATCTTGGCGCTGATGTTCTACGGCTCCACCAAGTTGTATGCGGAGTCGGCACCGGTGGTTCCGGCGCTGCAGTCGCACTGGCTGCCCATTCACGTGACCGTGGTTTCCCTGGGTGCTTCTATCGGCATTATCTCCGGTATCGCTTCGCTGCTGAGCATGCTGCGCGTGTGGCAGCCGAAGGGCAAGGAGCATGGCTTCTTTGGAACGGTGGCAAAGCCACTGCCTTCGGCTAAGAAGCTGGACCAGCTGGCATACCGTCTGGGCATCGTGACGCTGCCGACCTTGGGCCTAGGCATCGTGCTTGGTGCTATCTGGGCGGAGTCCGCATGGGGCCGCTTCTGGGGCTGGGACCCGAAGGAGACCGTCTCCTTCGCCACCTGGATTCTTTACGCCGCTTACCTGCACGCTCGCGCGACGCCGTCTTGGCGTAAGTTCTCGCCGTGGATCAACATCGCCGCTATGTCTTTGATGGTCTTCAACCTGTTCTTCATCAACATGGTTGTCTCCGGCCTGCACTCCTACGCAGGGCTGAACTAATGCCGGATACTCACAAGCCACGTAATAAACAGGGCAAACCGGCGGGTGATAACCCGCAGCTGCTCGCCATCGGAGCGGAGTTCGCGGCTCGCCGCCGCGAGTTGGGCATCCTGCAGCAGCAACTGGCCGATGCCGCAGGCGTATCTCGCTCCACTCTGCACACCATCGAGCACGGCGGCACCGGCGTGCGCTGGGAGAAGGTCACCGCGGTGGCCGAGGCTCTCGGCTTAGAGATGAGCTTCCAGCCGCGCACTTAG
This sequence comes from Corynebacterium sp. HMSC05D08, assembly GCF_001807215.1. Taxonomy (NCBI): domain Bacteria; kingdom Bacillati; phylum Actinomycetota; class Actinomycetes; order Mycobacteriales; family Corynebacteriaceae; genus Corynebacterium; species Corynebacterium sp. HMSC05D08. The sequence goes on from NZ_KV788310.1 coordinate 51,420, forward strand.
CGGCGTAGCTTTCCATCACTTTCTTCATGGTCCCATTGCTTAGGTCCCTTTGTGGGGCAATGGGACCATGAAGCGCGTTTTCAGGGTTGCCGTTACTCGTAAAGCTACCCGTAGAGAGGGACCTTTAGAAGGAGACCATTCCGCGCCGGCGGAGAATGCACCCTACTTCTCGTCCGTTTCGTCGCGCGGAGGCTCGTGGCGGTGGCTCTCGCGGCGCTGTTGACGGCGGCGCTCCTCGGCTTCCCGCTCGGCCTGCATTTCGCGGGCGCGGCGTTCCTTGAAGCGCTCTTTCTCGAGGTTCCACAGGAACTCTTCATCGTCGTCTGGGCCCTTGATGGCTGGGCGCTGCTCGACCTGTTCCGGCTTCTTCCAGCTGGAAGGGCCAAACGCCTTCCACACCAAGTAGACGGCAAGGACAACCAAGACAAGTAAAATCAAACGACCCATGCGTTATATCCTACGGAATCGAAAGCGTAGACTTTAGCCACATGACTGATACTTCTTCCGCATCCCACCCAGAGCCGCCGACGCCGGACCCTGAGCTGCGCCGTCGCTCCCGCGCCGCGCTTTGGAGGTACGGCTTGGCCCGCGTGGTGCTTTTTATCCTTCTCACGGTGGTCATCGAGCTCATCGCCATCCTGGCAGGTTTCCCCATTCCCGTACTGCTTGCAGCGCTGCTTGCCCTATTCGTGGCGCTGCCGCTGTCGATGCTCGTGTTTAAGAAATGGCGCGTAGAAGCCACCGAGACCTTGGCTGAGTATTCCGCTCAGCGCAAGGCTCATAAGGCCTGGGTCCAAGCGGAGTTGGCAGGCCGCTAGCTTTCACATCGTGGCATTCAATTACTTCGGAGGAACGGCTTTGTGAGCTTGTTCCATAACGAAGGAAGCGCAGTAAACAGTGCTGTGCCGAGGCCGGCGATGATTAATGCAGCGTTCGGTCCAGCGGCAGATACCGTCGGTGCACCCACAATGTATCCAACCAGCATTGCCGAATTGTTAATCGTCCCCATCGTTACTAACGCTTTGGGCTTAATCTTTGGATCGACGGCGCTGACGACCACTATTCTTAGAGCAGACACTTGGAGTCCATTAAACATTCCAGCCAATGCGAAAAGCGGAATACAGAGAAATAACGCGGGCACAAAGCCTGGGATCGAGATGCAGATCCCCATTCCTATTCCACTTTTGATCAAGGTCGCTAGGGCGTTTGCCTTCGTAAGTCTTGCTGAAAATCTTGCGCCTAAAATCCGTCCCACGACAAAACACTGGGCGACTATTGCATATAAAAACCCGCTGGTATTCAGGGACTGAGTGGCGAAGAACACGAGAGCCACGTTAAAAATCGATGTGAAGATAATCGCGGCCCAGATGCTTGTCAGCGCCTGACGCGAACGTGGATTGTTAAGAAGTATTTTTGGAGCTTCAACAATGCTGTGCAGAGGACTTGGGGCCTCGGCCTTGAGAGTGTGGGGGGAAGTTGATGGAACTAGGGGCCAATCTTGTCTTTGCAAACGCTGCACCACAATAATTGAGCTCCCGACGGCTAGGGCCTCCAATGCAAATACTGTGCGTAGTGAGGCGATGTCTAGGAATCCGCCGCCGAGTACAGGGCCTACGAAGCTGCCACATAGCCGAGCCGTGTCCAAGTAGGAAAAAGCCCGGGCTTGGTCCGAGGCATCTAGGCTTGAATCTGCAATTGCGTAATAGGCTGGAATGGTAATCCCACTCAACGTAGCTATTACGATATTTCCTGCGATGAGAGTGAGCGTTGATGGAAAGCCGCACAAGAAAATGAGAGTAAGGCACTCAAATATTGTTCCAAGCTTTGCCACCGTAAAAGGATTTGCTCGATCAAAGAATGGTGTCAAAAGAGGGGACACAAATACCTGCGCGCAGGCCCCTGTTACTAGAACAGTGGCCACAAGTGCTTCACCGTTTGGCCGAGTGGCGAAGTTTAGTGAGATTGCGATTGAAGTCATCGCTCCGCACAGAGACATAAAAAAGTAGGCAATGACGAGACTAAAGACTTTGCCTTTTGACCCATCATTACCTAGTGGAGTTTTCAACACTCTATTTGGTCCTCACCCAGTGGTCTACGGATATTCTCGAAGGAGCGATTCCTATATTTTGCAGTATTGAGGTATGCCGGTTGTCGCGGAAACTGTCTTTCTTTTCTAAGAAAAATTCCAAGTCATACCAAACAACGCCAAAGTGAACACATGCGCTGCCGTCGTTGAATGACTCGCTTAAAACGAATTGCCAATCGTAGGGGGCGCCTGGTCTATTCGGGCCCATTTTTGCAAGTCTTTGGTCAGAAATTTCAAGCTGTCGGAGACACTTTTCCAGACTTACGGCATTGGGCAGTTGGATTGTGACCTTACTCTCGGCCACAGCCTCTCGCCCTCTTACCCGTGATGGGGTAGACCCCCAACAGATTCGATTTTTGGAATCTCATCGAAAATAAACAACTTTCGACCTTTCTGTGCGGACAGATAAAACGAAGTGAGTGCAGTGTATCACTCTGAGTAATGTTTGTGATTTAAATTTCAGAAAATTTTAAATCGGCAACTTTTAACTTCGCTTGGAGGTCTTGCCCTTCGGCGTACGTTTTCCCTACGGGGAAGGCTGACAGTAAGTATTTTTAGACGAGAAAAAGCGCAATCGCGCTGACCAGCGCCCACACCAGCATTGCGCGGCCAGTGATCCCGAGCACCGGGATGAGCTGGGGGCCGCGGGCGCCGCGGTTGACCGTGCGGACGGCTTGGAGTGCAAACGGGAAGTACACCAAGGCAGCCAATGTCAGCCAGGAATCGAATGCGATGACAATGGTCAGCATAACCGGGATGAGCAGCAGCCACATGAATAGGTTGCGCGACTTTTTATCGCCCAAGCGCACGGCCAAGGTGATCTTGCCGGCCTCAGTGTCGGAGGGGATGTCGCGAATGTTGTTGGCCAAGTTGACTGCGGAGCTCATGCCACCAATGCCTATCGCCAGCGCAAGACCCGTCAGGCTGATGCGGCCAGCCTGCGTGAACTGCGTGCCCAGTACGGCCACCAAACCGAAGAAGATGAAGATGGCGACCTCGCCGAGCCCACGGTAGCCGTAGGGATTCTTGCCTCCGGTATAAAACCATGCGCCGGCAATACAAAGCGCGCCTACCAAGATGAGCCACGCGGCGTTCGCTACCAAAGACAACGCAATGCCAGCCACGGCGGCAACTGCGAACGAAGCAAAGGCCGCCCACTTCACGTGCTGCGGCTTCGCCAGCCCGCCGCCGGTCAGGCGCTGCGGGCCAGTACGGTCGTCGTCGGTGCCGCGGATGCCATCCGAGTAATCATTGGCGTAGTTGACACCGATGATGAGCGCCCACGCCACAATGAGTGCGAGAAAAGCGCGGCCCCAGTGCGCGCCATTGAGCGCGGCCGCGGCGCCAGTGCCAGCGATGACTGGGGCGAAAGCATTTGCCCATGTATGTGGGCGAGCGCCTTGGAACCAGTCTTTGGCAGTTGCGGGATAGGCAGAAAGTGACATGTCAGTTATTGTGCCACGCCACCGCGGGCATGTTGTGCACAAGGGGACGTACACGGCGGACATATAAAAGCCACGGGTATGCCAAAAGCGCGTCGTACGTACCCAAGAAAGGACGGCTGTGGGCCACACCCGTGGCAAAAGTTCAATGCGTTGAACTTTCTTAAAAGTTATTATGTGAATCGCTCGCAGGGCAAGGACTTTACTACGATGAATGTCATGCACTTAAGCGATCTCCCTGAACGTACCCAGGACTACCTCAAAGCCCTGTGGGACCTCTCCGAGCACTCCGGCGGCGCGCCCATCGCGCTCAAGGAGCTGGCGGGGCGATTGAACCAAAAGGTGCCCACGGCGTCGGAAGCCGTAAAGCGTCTCGTTGCCCAAGGGCTGGTGGAACACGAGCGCTACGCTGGAGTTTCACTGACCCCCGAGGGCCAGGCACTGTCCATGGGCATGGTCCGCCGCCATCGTCTCCTCGAGACCTTCCTGGTCAAAGAGCTGGGCTACACTTGGGACGAGGTTCACGAGGACGCCGATCTCCTCGAGCATGCATGCTCCGATCGCTTCATCGATCGCCTCGATCAGCACCTGGGCCATCCTCAGCGCGATCCCCACGGCGATCCCATCCCCGACGCGCAGGGCAGCATCGAGGACCTTGGCACGCTCACGCTTGACGACGTCCCCCTTCACACCCCTGTCACCATCGAGCGGGTATGTGACGGGGACACCGAGCTGTTGCGCTACCTCGACAGCCACGGCGTCGGCCTAGGCGTCGAGGTCGTAGTCGATTCCCGCGTTGCGGGCCTGCTTAACCTGCACGCAGGGGGCAAGGAGTTCTCCCTTGCGGAAGTCGCGGCCGCCGACGTGACGGTGCGCGCTAACGAAGCCTAATCAGTTCTTAAAGAGCCCTGCGACACCACGACGGTCCACCTTGCCGGGACCGGTCAGCGGCATCTCAGCAATGCGGATAATCTCGCGCGGAATCTGCCACCGAGGCAGGTCATCGAGCGCTTCGAGGATGTCGGTACGCGAGGCCCAGCCGGTGTAAGCTGCGGCGATCATCTGGCCAAGGCGTGGATCGGGGATGCCCACCACGCATGCACTCTCGACGCCCGGTACCTGCAACAAGAGCTGTTCCAGCTGTTCTGGGTGCAACTTCAGGCCCCCCGAGTTGATGATGTTGTCCAGACGCCCAGTGACGGTGAGTTGACCGTGGGCGTCGAGCTCCCCGGCGTCGGAAGTGGCGAACCAGCCATCGACGAAGTCGCGCGATTCCACATTGCGGTAGCCCTGCGCAATGGTCGGCCCGCCCAAGAAAATGCGGTTATCCTCCCCGATGCGCACCTCAGTGCCGGGCAGGGGAGTGCCGTTGTAGACGCATCCGCCCGCAGTCTCCGAGGAGCCATAGGTGGTTACCACGGTGATGTCGAGCTTGCGCGCAGATTCTAATAGCTGGGGATGCGGCGCTGCTCCACCCACCAGGATGGAGTTGAAATGGCGTAGCGCTTGGATGCCGTCCAGCGAATCGAGTGCCTTGTGCAGCTGCATCGGCGTGAGCGCGGTGTACATGCGGTCCTCGGTGTGGGCGAGTTCTTCTGCTGCGCGGGCGAACTCGGCGATGTTAAAGCCTTGGGACAGGTCGAGGCACAGTGGCTCCACACCCGCCACCAACGAACGCACGAGCACTTGGATGCCCGCTATGTGGTGGGCGGGCATGGCCAGTAGCCATTGGCCGGGCCCACCCAGGAAAGAATGGGTGGCATCCGCACTCGCCACCAGGTTAAGCGGGCTTAGCTGCGCACCTTTCGGTGTGCCCGTGGAACCCGAGGTGGCCACCACCAAAACAATGTCCTCAGCAATCGATTCGCCCGCGCGCATGTGGTTGCGCAGCAATTCCGCCCGCGTGCGGTCCGCTGCGGGAAGGGGCAAGAGCGTGGTCTGCCCAGCGATGGCCCTCTCGAGCTCATCCAAAATAGCTGCGGGATTGCGGGGATCGACTGGGAGTGGGGCGAGGATATGAGTCACGAATAATCAGGTTACCCGGGCATATCGCTCGTCCCGGGAGGCGGCGCGCCGGGCGTTTAGAGCAAGGCGCGTAGCCCCATGCTGAGCAAATAGAACACACCCGCCAGCACCGCGATCCAGCCGCCCGCCGACAAACTGAGTGCGGCCGCCAGCCAGAGCCCGCCGCATGCCAGCGCAATGCCCGCGATACCGGCACCGAGCATGAGCTGGGTGGGGCGCTTGATCCACGGCTGCAACGCCGCCGCCGGGGCTACCAGCAGCGCCAGGGACAAGATAGTTCCCACCGCGGGAATCACAACCACCATGGTCACGCTGATAAGCGTGAGGGTAAGCAAGTCGTAGCGGCCGGGCTTTCCGCCTTGTGCGCGGAAGAACGTTTGGTCGAAGTAGAAGGAGACCAACGTCCGGCGAAATGCCACCAGCACGCCAAGGCTGACCACCACCAGGGCGCCGACAAACCAGACATCCTGCGCATTGACAGTGGTCAGCGAGCCCACGAGAAAGCTATCCACGTGGATAGGTAGCGGTTGGAACCAGCGCAGCAACAAGATGCCCAGGGAAAACCCCAGGGTGAGCGTCACGCCGGCGGCAGCAGTCGAAGAAATGCCCTCGACGGTACTCAGCCACCGCATAAGCCAGGCCAAAGGCAGGCAGAACAGTGCCGCGCCCACCATCAAACCCGTGGAGAGATCCAAGCTCAGAAGGTTGGCCACCACTACACCGAGCACCGCGCCGGGGAAGATTCCGTGTGACAGGCTCTCAGCGAAAAAGACGCGCTTGCCCATGACCATCAAGGTTCCAACCAAGCCAGATAAACATCCCACAGCGATGGCCTCAAGGAGGGGCAACCGCAGGATCTCTGGATCAAGATGAGATAGTCCCATCAGCTAAATACCCCCTTCAAGCCCGCTAGCGGCACGGTGGCAACCAGCATCAAGCTGACGATTGCCTGCGGCGAAATCTGATGCGTGGTTTGGGACAACATGATGGCAAATCCCACCACCACTGCCAGTGTGGACAAACCCGCAGCCCAGAAGCACATGCTGCGCGGGGATCTAGCGATCAAGCGCGCCGAGAGGCCTGGAATGACAATAAAACCGATAACCAGTAACACACCCACTGCCGAGCTAGCCGCCACCACGATTAGGCCAACCGCGATATTCGCGATGAGCTCATAAGCCGCCACGTTGATGCCCATGGCGCGGGCCGCTGTGGTATCGAAAGCGACGAGAATCTGCATGCGCCAGGTTGTCAGGATGAGCAGTGCCGCAATCACGCAGAGCGTGACGGAGGTTGCCAGCCTGGACTGCGTGACGTCGAGAAGCCGGCCAAACATGAGGGCCTCCAGCTGCCCGGACTTGTCGCCATAGGCCAAACTGATGACCACGCCGATGCCGTACATGAAGGTCAGCACCACGGCCGTTCCGGCTTCCATATCCAGCTTCCGCGCTGACTGGCCCCGCCCAGAACCCAGAGAAGCCAGCACCAGCACCGTCACCGTGGCCACCGCGGCCGCACCCGGCACGATGCCCGGGATGCCGCCCACGATGAGCCCTACCACGATGCCCGGAAAAACCGAGTGCACGAGGGCTTCCACCGTAAATTCCATGCGGCGAAGATTAACGAGGACGCTAATGGCAGCTCCCGCAATCGATAGACACAGCAGGAAGAGAAAGGCATTGCGCAGGTACGGGGCGAAGAGAATCTGCTCTATCACAGTCGCGCGCCTTGCTCCATATAGGTTTCCACTGCTTCCTCGGTTCCCATGGTGTGGACCTTGCCGTCGAGCACAAACGCCGCCCAGTCGCAGGTGTGCTGCGCCAAGATGGGGTCGTGAGTGGAGACGAGCAGGGCGATTCCTGCTTCCTTGAGATCCGCAATGATCTGAATCAGGATTCGGCGACTTTCTTGATCAAGCCCGTTGAAGGGTTCGTCGAGAAGCACCAGCTCCGGGGCCGAAACCAACGCGCGCGCGATGAGTACGCGCTGGCGCTGCCCACCCGAGAGCTGGCCAAACCGCGTCTCGGCGAGGTGCTCCATCCCCACTTGTCGCAGGGCATTGAGTACGCGGTCGCGGTAGCTACGCATGCTCGTGCACTTGTGCCACCAGCTCACTGAGGGCAAAAGGCCCATTTCCACGACCTTGTAAGCCGTGACGGGAAAGCTCAGGTCGGAGTCTTGGTACTGCGGGACGTATCCGAGCGAGGCGTCGATGGTGGCCATGCCGCGCAAGGCAGCCAGGCCAGTGATTGCCTTGAGCAGAGTAGACTTGCCCGCACCGTTGGCACCCAGGAGCGCCACGGCCTCGCCCGCGCGGATCTCAAGATCAACGTCGGTGAGGATATCCCGGGCACCATAGCCGCAGGTGGCATTACGCAGAGTGACTAATGGGGAAGACATATAGAGCTACTTGCGCTTGGCAAAGTCGAATGCCTGCAGCGATTCCGGCAACGGTTGCTGCTCGGAGCCCCAGGCGCTGACCAAGGTGTTGATGTTGTGGACGATGGATCCGATGTAGGTCTCGCCCTCACTGCCTGGCACACCTAGCGAGTCGCCGTACAAAGCGTCGTCGGATGTAACCGCCTTGACGCCTGCGGCGCGGGCGATGGCCTCGATGGACTTCGAGTTGTTGGAATTCTCCGCAAAGATGGCCTTGGCGCCGGACTCGCGGACCTTCTTTACCTGCTCATCGATGTGGCTCGAGGTGGCGTCCTGCTGGTGGTTGAAGTCAGACAGTGCGGAGCCGATGAACTTCACGCCGTACTCGTTAGAGAAGTAGCCGAAGGCGTCGTGGGAAGAGAAGAGCACGCGGTCTTGCTCAGGAACTGCGGACATGGAATCGCTGGCCCACTTGTCGAGGTCCTCCAGCTGGTCGGTGTACTTCTTGCCGGCGGCGGTGAAGGCGTCCTTGGCCTGCGGGGAGGCCTGGGACAACGTGTTGACGATGTTGTCGACCTGAATCTTGGCCTGCTTCGGGGAGGTCCACACGTGCGGGTCGTACTTGAATTCTGGGGCCTCGCCGTCCTCCCCCGGGAAAGGCCACGGGCGCGGGTTCACGTGCTCGATGCCCTCGTCGATGGTGTACTTGCCGTTGCCATCGCCCATGCCTTCGCTCTTGACGCCCGAGGTTACGGCCATGACGCCGTGGAAGCCGGAGGAGTCCACGGCTTGGTCGAGGAAGTGCTCGAGGTCGACTCCGTTGACGAACATGTAGTCGGCCTGGGAGAGCGCCTGCATCTGCTGTGGGGTCATCTCGTGCTCGTGGGCGCTGGCGTTAGGGGCGAGCAAACAGGTGAGGTCGAGGGTCACTGGGCCCTCGCCGGAGGTGGTCTCCGCACCCTGGGAGTCGACCTTGTGGAGCTTGACGCCGCCGGCGGCTATCTGGGTGAGGTAGTCGCAGATCTGGGTAGTCGTGGCCACGGCCTTGACGGTGTTGCCGTCCTTCGGCTTTGCAGCGTCGGTGGATTCATTCGAGGCGCTGCAAGCGGCGAGGCTGGCGCCGAGCGCGAGGGCGCAGGTGCCTGCGAGAATGCGCTGTAGGGGGCGGCGTGGGGTGCTGAGATTTGAGCTCATCATGAACTTCCTTTGCATTAGGAGAAGTGAACTCAACAAACACTAGCACCCCCGAACTAGATTGTTCAATACTATGAACTTAGGTAGTCCTATCTCCTCTTTAAGTCGCTGAAATTTAAAAATGCCTCTCACTCCAATGGGTGAAGTGAGAGGTAGGGAGGTGGTGGTCTTACTTAGCTACTTTTGCCTTCTTGCTGAAGAAGAGTTGGTCGAGGGAGTGTATTCCGGGGCCAGCTGCGACGAGCATGAGGCCCGCTGCGGCGATGACGCCGACGAGCTCAATGATGGCTGCAGCTGGCGCTGCGATGGAAGCGGCTGGGACGCCCATGCTCTCGAAGGACTGAGTGGTGCCGTCGATGGTCCATTCGGAGAACTTCTGTCAACCGTGGGCGATGAGGATTACGCCCAGGACGACGTGGGCTGCGAGTATGGCGAATGAGTTGGCAAGTTTCATGCTGGACGCTTTACACGTGAAGTGTTTATGTGTCCGCGATTGCCGGTGATGTCTCACTTAAAAGTCTAAGTGTTTTGTGTCATGTTTGCCCTAGATGTACGGGTTTCGCAGCTCATCTTCTTGGTCGAAAGGCCGCTCCCCGCGGTCCTGCGCATTCTTGATGTGCTTGAGCATCCACACTCGCGAGCCGATGACGCCCGCCAGTGCAAGTGTGGCCAAGCCGATGGCGAAAACCCACATCGTGCTAACTCCTGACTAGTAGTAATACGGGAACTGCTCCCAGTTTGGGTCGCGCTTTTCCAGGAACGCCTCCTTGCCCTCGACGGCCTCGTCGGTCATGTAAGCCAAGCGCGTTGCCTCGCCGGCGAAGACCTGCTGGCCCATGAGTCCGTCGTCGGTGAGGTTGAACGCGAACTTCAGCATGCGCTGCGCGGTCGGGGACTTGCCGTTGATTTCGTGACCCATCTGGATGGCGGCGTCCTCAAGATCGGCGTGATCCACAACCTCGTTGACGGCGCCCATCTCGTACATGCGCTGGGCGTCGTAAGTGCGGCCCAGGAAGAAGATTTCGCGGGCGTACTTCTGGCCCACCATCTTGGCCAGGTAGGCCGAGCCATAGCCGGCGTCGAAGGATCCGACGTCGGCGTCGGTCTGCTTGAAACGGGCCTCCTGGCGGGACGCAATGGTCATGTCGCAGACCACGTGCAACGAATGCCCACCGCCAGCCGCCCAGCCGTTGACCACGGCTATGACCACCTTGGGCATGGTGCGGATGAGGCGTTGGACCTCGAGGATGTGTAGGCGTCCACCCTCGACCTTCTCGCGTGCCTCGTCCACGGTGGAGGCATCTGCCTCGGCGTCGTTGTGCTCGTGCGAGGTGGCGTAGCGGTAACCGGAGCGGCCGCGAATTCGCTGGTCGCCGCCAGAGCAAAATGCCCAGCCTCCGTCCTTCTCACTGGGGCCGTTGCCGGTGAGCAACACCGTGCCGACATCAGGAGTGCGACGTGTATGGTCGAGCGCGCGGTAGAGCTCATCCACCGTGTGCGGGCGGAACGCGTTGCGCACCTCCGGGCGGTCAAACGCGATGCGGACGATGCCATCTTCGCGCTTGTCTCCGATTAGCCTGTGGTAGGTGATGTCGGTGAGATCCGAGAAGCCTTCCACTGGGGCCCACAGTTCGGCCTTGAAAGGGTTGTCGGTGCTGTATTTAGAAGTTGCCTTTGCCTGGGAAGTCATAGGTACACAATAACCGCCGCAGCGATTAGCCACGGCGGTTGGTAGAGAGCGGGTTAGCTTTTAGCCGATGAACAAGAAGGAAAAAACCACGTTGAGCACAGCTGCGGCGATCATCGGAACGCAGGTGCGTTTGACCAGGCGGATGGGGTTGACGTTGATTGCGCCCGAGACGATCAGAACTGCGGCGTTGACCGGCGAGACCTGACGTATGAGGTTCGAGGTGCCCCAAATGGCAGTAAGCATTTGTGGTGCATTAATCGAGGTCTGGGCGGCCAGGCCAGGAACAACCTCAGAGAAGGCAAAGTAAGGGGCTGTGCCGGAACCTGTCAACGCTGCCATCAGTGCCGTAGCGCCGACGAAGATGAGAACAATAATTACGGCGGCGCCAGTAGAGCCCTCGGCAGCATTGACGAGCATGTCGATGACGCCCATCTGGGTGATGCCTTCGACCAAGACCGCTGCCGCAACCAGCAGGGCAACCACGCCAGCGGCGCCTTCGCCCATGCCCTTGAAAAAGTGCGCGGTGGAATCCATCGACTCTGTGATGGAGCGGATGCGGATTGCCTCAATCAACATGGCGATAAACAGCGAGACCACGGTCACCGGCAGGATATCTGCTTCAAATGGGATGACGCCGGTGCGGTTCAAGATTGCCGAAACAATAATCAGCAACAGTGGCATAAGAGGAAGGACGGCGTAGAAACCGGGCAGTCCCTTTGCTCGCTCAAGTGCTTCACGGGTGGCGCGGTCGGATTCGGACAGAGTATCGGAGCCTGCGGTGGCGTCGTCAGCGTGGGCTTTGCGTGCATCTACTTTGTCGCAATGCTTCTGCCACCACATATGGACAAATGCGGTAATGAGAAGCGCCGGGACGGTAGCGCGGGCAACCGAGCCGTACACAAACTCGGTCACGCTCATGTTTGTCAGATCCGCGCCTTGAATCAGACCTGCCTCAAGGGGCGTCGGGATGATGGTAGACGAGGTCACTACCAGCGCGGCCACCGTCAAAGGCGTGAGACCAGCGGCGATAAGGGCGGGTAGGAGAGTGGCGACGAGCAGCAACGACAACGCAGCGGCGGAGGGAATCACCAGTGAGAGTAGCGAACCGATAAGAAAACCTACCGGGACGAGCCAGTAGCTACCGCGGAAGCGTTTCAAGGGCGAAGACAATACGACAACGGTCTTGGCATCGGCGCCGATGTGCCGCATATAAGACACGAAGCCGAACAAAACCATGATGGCCATGCCGATGCCGCTAAAGCGGGATTTGAACAGGGCATCTACGACCAAAAGTTGGTCATAAAAAGCATTGCCTGTGGCTTCGATTTCTACGGTGCGCATATCCGCGCGGTTAGTGAGAGCGGCAATCATGAGGAGGAGGACGCCGACACCGAAGATGGCTGCGGCGGCATGAACCTTTTTGTAAATCAGCCACATCACCGCGGCGATGGCCGCCAAGGCAATAATGAGGTAAAGCATGCGGGTTTGACCTGCCTTTTGCTGGATAAAAGATATGCAGAAATATGCCCTTTACGCAGGGCTTAAAGGCTAACCGCGGTTGTTATAACCTCTGTTCTTACTCTAACAGCTGTTGTGACAGGCAGCGAACTAAGCAGCAGCTAAAACTGGGTCAGGTACGCTACATTCCATGTCCCAGGTTGAAATTGATGATGTCCTCTCCCGCTCCCATGTTGTTGCCCTGCCTTTGGCAGTGAAGTTCCGCGGTATTACCACCCGCGAAGCCTTGCTCATCGAGGGCCCCGCCGGCTGGGGCGAGTTCTCGCCTTTCCTAGAGTACGAAGCTGCGGAGTCGGCACACTGGCTCGCCGCAGGCCTGGAGGCTGCCTACGAAGGCTTCCCCGAACCCGTGCGCGACCTCATCGAGGTCAACGGCACCATCCCCGCCGTACCCGCCGCGCAGGTTCCCGAGGTAATGGAGTGCTACCCGGGCTGCCGCACTTTCAAGATCAAAGTGGCAGAGCCAGGGCAGAGCCTTGCAGACGACGTCGCCCGTGTGCAGGCAGTGCGTGAGTACATCACCGCGCAGGGCCGCATTCCGGTGCTGCGCGTCGACGCCAACGGCGGCTGGAGCGTGGAACAAGCCATTGAGGCGGCCAAGGCCCTAATGCCCCTGGACTACATGGAGCAGCCGTGCGCCACCGCCGAAGAACTCGCGGAGGTTCGCCGCCAATTAATGCGCAACGGCCTCTTCGTGCGCGTCGCCGCCGACGAGTCCATCCGGAAGGTCGAGGATCCCTTCCGGGTCGCGGACCTGCAGGCTGCCGACGTCGCGGTGGTCAAACCTGCGCCTTTGGGCGGAGTGCGTAGGGTGCTGGATGTCGCGAAGCAACTGCGTGCGCGCCACATGGACATCACCGTAGCCTCGGCCCTGGATACATCCGTGGGTATCGGAATGGGGCTGGCGGCTGTCGCAGCGCTGCCGAAGATTCTCGACGACGAAGACATTGACGTCACTCCCGCCGCCGCGGGCCTGGCCACCGGCTCGCTCTTTATAGAGGACGTCACCGAGCCGCGCCCGCTTATCGATGGCCATTTGGAAGCCACTCCGGCGATCCCAGATCCCGCGCGCCTGGCTGACCTCGCAGCCGCGCCCGAGCGCCGCGACTGGTGGTTTGAGCGCGTCCGCGAGTGCTGGCAGCACCTTTAGATTTCGCGCTAGCGGAGGGGCACCTTCTCGCTAGCGGGGCACCCTATCGCTAGCAGCGCACAATTTGCCAAATAGGAGCTGGATTCTTCGAAGATTCCTGGTCATATTTGGCAAAATGCGCACTTTTCACCCCGCAGAGACGCCGTGGGTACGGTGGAACTCATGACTGGATTTATCAGTGTCCGCGATGCTCACCTCCACAACTTAAGGAATGTCGATGTCGACATTCCGCGCGGCAAGGTCGTGGCCGTTACGGGCGTTTCGGGCTCGGGCAAGTCTTCCCTCGCCTTCGGTACGATCCACGGCGAGGGCCAGCGCCGCTACCTCGAATCCGTGGCACCCTTTGCACGCCGCCTCATCGGTTCCGCCGTGGATCCGCAGGTCAGCCAGATTGAGGGCCTGCCGCCCACTGTTGCCCTAGAGCAGTCCACTTCCGGCGGCGGCGCCCGTTCCACGGTGGGCACCATCTCCGCTATCTCAAATTCGGTGCGCCTTCTTTATTCGCGCGCCGGGGACAACCCAGAGGGCCTTTATTCGGATTCCTTTTCGCCGAACACGCCCGAGGGAATGTGCCCCAATTGCCAGGGCACCGGCATCGTGCACGTAGCCACGGAGCAGTCGATGGTCCCCGATCCCACCCTCAGCATCGAGGATGGCGCCATCGCCGCCTGGCCGGGAGCCTGGGCAGGCAAGAACTTCCACGACATCCTTTTGAATCTGGGCTATGACCTCGACTCGCCCTGGCAGGAGCTGCCGAGAGAGGATCGAGACTGGATTCTCTTTACCGAGGAGCGACCCGTGGTCACCGTCAAGCCGCTCCGCGGCGCCGACCAGATTCAGCGCAACTACGAGGGCACGTGGCGCTCCGTCGCGAGCTACCTGAATAAGACGCTTGCCGAAACCCAGTCCGATACCCTCCGCAAACGCACCCTCCAATTCATGGAGTCACACACCTGCGAGGTCTGCGACGGCCGCCGCCTCAACCCCCACGCGCTGAAGGTGACCTACGCCGGGCTGCCTATCGATGCCTTCAACGAGCTGCCCCTCGACGAACTCCTCGCACTGCTCGACAAACAGCAGCCCGAGGAAAACAGCGCCGAGCATCTGCTGCTCAAACAGATTCTTCCCGCATTGCGGTCCGCACTGGAGCTGGGCCTGGCGCACCTGAGCCTTGGCCGACCCACGGAGACCCTGTCAGCCGGCGAATTACAAAGAATCCGGCTCGCGGCGCAACTGCGCTCCGGCCTGTTTGGTGTCGCGTACGTGCTTGACGAGCCGTCGGCAGGCTTGCACCCCGAGGAACGCGCGGCCGTCATGGATATCTGCCGCAGGTTCGTCGCAGGCGGCAACTCCGTGCTGTTGGTGGAGCATGACATGGACTTGGTGGCCCAGGCAGACTGGCTTGTCGACGTCGGCCCCCTCGCCGGCGAGGGCGGCGGCAAGGTCATCTATTCGGGCCCAGTAGCCGACTATCTCGCCGATACTCCCACCGCCCGCGCGCTGGCTCAGCGGCAGCTCACGCCCCGCAGCACTCGACGCACCCCGAGCACCGAGCTCACCCTGCGCGGGGTGCAGGCCCGCAACCTGCGAGGTCTTGACGTGAGTTTCGGCCTCGGGACCTTCAGTGCCGTCACGGGCGTTTCGGGCTCGGGTAAGTCCACCTTGGTCTCCACCGTGTTGGCCGGCCTGCTTCGGGAATCTGTCACGGCCGTTACCGACGAAGCAACGGAGGAGGAGTCACTAGACAAGCCGTGGAGCGTGGCAGAAGTGGAGAACCTCGATAAGGTCACGCGCCTAGTGCAGATCACGCAGAAGCCCATCGGGCGTACTCCACGCTCCACCTTGGCCACCTACACCGGCCTGTTCGACCACGTGCGCAAGCTTTTTGCCAACACGCAAAAAGCCAAGCAGCGGAAATGGACGGTCTCGCGCTTTTCCTACAACGTCAAACAGGGGCAATGCCCAACCTGCGGCGGCGCGGGCCAAATCGAGGTGGAGCTCGTCTTTCTCCCGGGCTCTTATACGCTGTGCCCCGATTGCCAGGGCAAGCGCTATAACCCGGAGACCCTCGAGGTGTCATGGGAAGGCCGTACCATCGCTGAGGTCCTCGAGCTGACTGTGGACGAGGCTGCCGAGCTTTTCGCAGAGGTAGAAACCTCCTCCGCGGTCACGGCCATCCGCCGCGCGCTGGATACGCTTCAAGCGGTGGGTCTTGGCTACCTGCGCCTTGGCCAGGGCGCGCCGGAGCTTTCCGGAGGCGAGGCCCAGCGCATTAAGCTCGCAACGGAGCTGCAGCGCTCGCGCAACTCCCACCGCGGCCACACGGTTTACCTCCTCGACGAACCCACCACGGGCCTGCATCCGGCGGACGTGTCGTTGCTTAACGCAGAGTTGCACAAGCTTGTCGACGCCGGACAGACCGTCATCGTGGTCGAGCACGATCTCTCGGTCATCGCGCAGGCAGACACCGTCATCGAGTTAGGCCCCGGGGCAGGCGCCGCGGGCGGAGAAATTGTGGCGATGGACGCGCCGGGTGATGTGGCTAAGCAGGCTACGCCTACTGGTCGGGCCTTGGCGCGAAAGAGTTAACGAGACTTTTCGGGTATCTCCCTGCGAACTCACAGGGAAATAGGGTAGTTCTAGGGACATGGCAAATAACTTTGGCAACAATTCCGGCAACTACTCTGACGATGAGACTCGCCAGATTGGCCGCGTGACGGGCTACGGCTCAGGCTTTGACAACAACGACGCCACTCGCCAGTTCGGTGCGCCGGATGACCGCCCGCGCCAGGTGTTCCCGGGTGCCTCGCAGCCAGCTGCGAGCAGCTATGGCCAGCCCAGCGGCTACAACTCGGGCTACAACCCAGGCCCGGAGCACAACTATGACCCGGTTCCGTCGAGCTACGAGGTGGAGCCGGAGCGCTCCCACAAGAGTGGCGGCAGCGGCCTGACTGGGGTCTTTGCCGCGATTGCAGCAATCGCGGTCATCGCAACTGGCGCGCTGTTTTTCATGTGGCGCAACGCCACCTCGGATGCAGAATCGCAGCCTGAGGCCGTGACCACCACGGCCACTGTTACTGAGGAAAAGCCCACCACTGTGACTGAGACCGTCACCGAGGAAGCGCCGTCGAACCCAATCGAAGAGCTGCCGACCCAGCTGCCGCCGGATATCCAAGACCAGCTCGAACAGGGCGGCCAGGGTCTTGAAGGTCTTCTGGATGAGCTTTTGAATGGAGCCACCGGTAACAACGGCAACGGCAATAGCCGGGGTGCCTAAGGCCTAAACGCCACTAGTACTATGGGGCAGCATGACTGACTCCATGAAGCTGGCCGAGGCGGTGGCCGCTCAACTCGCGCGCCACCTTACTGACGTCATTATCTGTCCTGGTTCCCGCAACGCACCGCTCTCGCTGGCCTTGCTTGCACGCCAGGACATTCGCGTTCATACACGCCTCGACGAGCGCTCCGCCGCTTTTACCGCGCTGGGCATGGCCCGCGTGCAGCGCCGCCACGTGGGCGTGGTGATGACCTCCGGCACCGCCGTTGCCAATGCACTGCCCGCGATGGTCGAGGCCGCGCATTCTCACACACCGTTGGCCGTAATTAGCGCGGACCGCCCTGCGCGCCTCGTGGGCACCGGCGCCTCCCAGACCATTCAGCAGCAGGGCATTTTCGGCGTCTACGCCGAGACCACCCAGGTCACCGAGGTCGAGGACATCCCGTCGGTGGCTGAGCGTTTCACCAAAGACCACCAGGTTCACATCAACGTGGCGTTTGACGTGCCGCTTCTCGACGCCGAACTGCCCGCCACCCCCACCGACTTCACGCAACACAAAGCCCCGCTTCCGCGCCCGCTAAACCACGGCGAGGTGGCCGTGGACTTGAGCAAGAACACCCTCGTCATCGCCGGCGACGAAGCCTGGGAGGTCGAAGGCCTCGAGGACGTTCCCACCATCGCTGAGCCGACCGCGCCTGCACCGTATCACCCGGTGCACCCGGCAGCGGCGCACATCTTCCGCCGCGCCCAGGTCTCCGCCAACGACTACGTGGTCAACACCAAGGTCGAGCAGGTCATCGTGGTCGGACACCCCACGCTGCACCGCAGCGTGCTGGCCCTTATCAACGATCCAGACATCGACCTCATCGTGCTCTCCCGCACTGCTGACTTCACCAACCCACGCGGTGATGCCGCAACCTTGGGAACCACAGTCAAGGTTAGCGGTGAGCCTTCCCGCGAGTGGCTGAAGATCTGCCAGGGTGCAGCGCAGATGGCTTCCGACGCCGTCCGCGAGACCCTCGAAAATCCCGAGCTGGGCTTTACCGGACTGCACGTCGCGGCAGCGGTGGGAGACACGCTGTCTGTCGAGGACACCCTGGTCTTGGGCGCTTCCAATCCGGTGCGCGACGCCTCCCTGGTAGGCCTGCCTTTCGACGGTGTGGACACCTACTCGCCCCGCGGCGCCGCCGGCATCGACGGCACGGTCGCACAGGCAATGGGCGTGGCGCTGGCCACCCAGTCCCGCGAGGCAGACGCTTGGCGTGCCCCGCGCGTCGTCGCCTTGCTTGGCGACGTCACCTTCCTCCACGACGCCACCTCCCTCCTCATCCCGCAGGGAGAGGCATGCCCGGAGAACCTCACCATCGTCGTGGCAAACGACGACGGCTGCGGCATCTTCGAGCTGCTCGAGCAGGGTGCGGAGCCCTATCGCGCCTCCTTCGAGAAGGCTTTTGGAACGCCGCATGGGGTGGGCGTCGCCAAGCTGGCGGAAGCCTTTGGCGCAGACTACCGCGAGGCTAATACCGCGCAGGAGCTGCTGGATACCCTGGCTGAGCTGAAGGAGACCTCCGCGGGCGTGACCGTGGTGGAGGCGCACACCACCCGTGAGACGCGCCGCCAGCTGCAGGCTGAGATCACCGCGAAGGTCGGCAAGTAGGTGGGCGCTACACCAGCAAGGCTGCCGATGACCCCCAAAGCGGCGGTGGTCCCGCGATATACGCCAGCCGTGTATCGCCGCCGGCTGCACCAGCTCATCATCGCTTTGTATGTGGCCTCGCTGGTGGGCATGCTTGGAATGATTGTGGGCGCGTTTCTCAACGACCGCTCCATTGAATCAAACCCAGGGCGCGCGCTGGCCACGGTTACTGACGTCGGAATCACGCGTACCTCCGTGGACTTCCAAGACAACAAGGGCATCTATCATTCGCCTCAATCGGGGCTGCTGTATCCCACCGGACTGGGCGAGGGCCAGCAGGTGTGGGTGCTGTACTCCCGCGCGAACCCCGACCTAGTGAAGGTGGAGGGGCGCGAGTGGACGCTTTCACTGATTCCCGCGCTGTCCTCGATGTTTGTGGCTAGCCTCATCGCCGCCGGTGCATGGTGGGCGGTGGGCGTGAGCACCCGTGCAGCTGAGCGCCGGATGCAAATAAACGAGAATGTTAACCAAGATTTTCCGCAGGCTTCACCAGAAACCACAGTGGAATAGGGGATGATGGAACGCATGCGTGTTGCGATCGTGGCTGAGTCTTTTCTTCCAAACGTCAATGGAGTGACAAATTCTGTCTTGCGAGTGTTGGAGCACTTAGCAGACACCGGCCATGAGGCTCTGGTCATTGCTCCAGGTGCCCGTGAAGGCCAGGAAGAAATCGCAGACTACCTTGGGTTTCCCATCGTCCGCGTGCCAACCGTGCGCATTCCTCTCATCGACTCGCTCCCGGTCGGCGTGCCCACCACGGCGGTGGATGAGGCCCTGCGCGAGTTCAAGCCGGACATCATCCACCTGGCCAGCCCCTTCGTGCTGGGTGCGGCAGGAGCTTTCTCGGCGCGGCAGCTGCGCATTCCTTCTGTGGCCCTCTACCAAACCGACGTTGCCGGTTTTGCCACCAAGTACCACGCCTCCGCGTTGGCCTATGCCACATGGGAGTGGCTGCGCACCATTCATAACGCGTGCCAGATGACCTTGGCTCCGTCTTCCCTGACCATCAAGGACTTGGAAGATCACCACATCAAGAACGTGCGCCACTGGGGTCGTGGCGTGGACTCCGAGCGCTTCCACCCGGCGAAGCGCTCCGCAGCGCTGCGCCAGAAGTGGGGAGTGGGGGACAAGTTGGTCGTAGGCTTCGTTGGCCGCCTGGCTGCGGAGAAGGGCGTGCACCGCTTGGCTTCGCTCAACGACAGAAAAGATATCCAGCTGGTCATCGTCGGCGATGGTCCCGAGCGCCCGCTACTCGAGGTGCAGCTGCCCAGCGCAGTTTTCACCGGTGCGCTGGGTGGCGAGGAACTCGCCGCGGCCTATGCTTCCCTCGACGTCTTTGTGCACGCGGGTGAGTTCGAGACTTTCTGCCAGGCCATTCAGGAGGCGCAGGCTTCCGGCGTTCCGACCATCGGCCCGCGCGCGGGCGGCCCAGTCGATCTCATTGAAGAGGGCTACAACGGGCTGCTTCTCGACGTCGCGACCTTTGTCGAGGATCTGCCCAACGCCGTCGATGCGCTGCTGAATCCAGAAATTCACGCGGAGCTGCGCGAAAACGCTCGGCAGTCCATTTCGAATAAAACGTGGAAGGCACTGTGCGAGCAGCTTGTTGGCTACTACGAGGAAGTCTTGGAAGACACCCGCCGCGTGCCGCTAACCATCCTGGGCCAGCGCCCCGAGCTGCCGCGGTGGGCGGCGCGTGCCCTCGGTGCGCGAGTAGCCTAAACTAGCTATTTATGTCAAAGGCAGATCTCGATAAGAAGCCGTTCGACGTTGCGCAGATGTTCGACGCCGTCGGTGCCAAGTACGACATCACCAACACGGTGTTGTCCTTCGGCCAGGATAGGATTTGGCGCAAACGCACTCGTGAGCGCTTGGACCTTAAGCCAGGGGAGAAGGTCCTCGATCTAGCGGCAGGCACTGCGGTGTCCACCGAAGAGCTGTCCAAGTCCGGCGCATGGTGCGTGGCCTGCGACTTCTCTCGTGGAATGCTGGCGGCTGGCGCTGCGCGTGACGTGCCCAAGGTGGCGGGCGACGGCATGAAACTGCCTTTCGCGGACAATACCTTTGACGCGGTGACCATCTCCTATGGTCTGCGCAATATTCACGACTTTGAGCTCGGCCTGCGTGAGATGGCCCGCGTGACCAAGCCGGGCGGCCGCCTGGCAGTGGCGGAATTCTCCAAGCCGATCATCCCGGTCTTTGGCACCGTCTACAAGGAATACCTGACCCGCTTGCTGCCGCCGATTGCCAAGCTGGTTTCCTCCAACCCAGAGGCGTACGTCTACCTCGCTGAGTCGATCCGCGCCTGGCCGGACCAGGAAGAGTTGGCCGCCGCCATCAACCGCAATGGGTGGGAAGGCGCCGGCTGGAAGAATATGACCCTCGGAATCGTGGCCCTGCACTCGGCCACGAAGCCGCTGCACTAGGCCCCAGCAACGCTGGCTCCGGCCCCGCCGAGCTCTCTGCCGAGCACTCACTGAGCCCTCTGCTGAGCTTTCGCCAGGCTCCCCCGCAAAAGGTCCCTTTGGGGTGGTCCCTTTGGCGGTTTTAGGCGCTAAAAATGCCGCCAAATGGTTTCTTTACCCCCTAAACGGACCCGATCAAAGGGACCATTTGGAAAGGAGCGCGGGCCTAGAGCGAGTTCCACAGCGGCGTATCGCGGCGCGCTGCCGAAACCCCACGCCCAGCGAGCTTCCACGCCCGGGCGATGACGTCGCGGTCCTCGTCCGTGACTAGGTTTCCCATGAGTCGCGCCGCGGCAGGCATGAGCATTCGGCCCACCGGACCGCGCAGCGCCACCGGCCCCGCGAAGGGCAGGAACTGCGGATAGGTCAAAAGCCGCGCCGCGGTGCGCGCCAGGACGAAGGCCTCGCCGTAGTGGGCTCGCAAAAGATCCGGCCACGCCAGCGTGAAGTCCTTGGTGCCCAGCAGGGAGACGGCTAGCTGGGCTGTCTCCAAGCCATAATCGATGCCCTCGCCGTTGAGGGGATTGACGCAGGCGGCGGCGTCGCCAATGAGCATCCAGTTGGCGCCGGCCACGTTGGACACCGCGCCACCCATCGGAAGCAGGGCAGAGGCCACCTTCTCGATGTCGCCCAAGCCCCAGTCGGCGCGCTGGCTCTCGGCGTAGTGGGTAAGAAGCTTCTTCGTATTGATGCGGGCCGGGCGCTGTGCGGTAGACAAAGCTCCTAAACCAATGTTGACCTGACCCAATTCCTCGCCAAGCGGGAATATCCAGCCATAGCCTGGCTGCACACTTCCGTCCTGATCCTTGAGCTCTACGTGGGAGTGCATCCACGGCTCGCCCGCAGAGGTGGACGTGGCATAGCTGCGCGCCGCGATTCCGTAGACCTCATCCTGATGCCACTTGCGGCCCAACAACTTGCCAAACGTCGAGCGTACGCCGTCTGCCACGATGACCCACTTTGCGCGCACGGTCTGCTCGCCCACGCGGAAACTCGTCACGCGATTTCCTGCGAGCTCAGGGGCAGTCGCGGGGGTGCCCGTCCATACCGTGGCCCCAGCCGTGCGAGCGGCTTCGAAAAGCAGGTTGTCGAACTCGTGGCGCGGCAGTGCCGTTCCCACAGTCGTGGGGTAGCTGGACGGCCACGGGGCAGTGACGGACCCGCCATAGCCATGGAGCTTCAAACCCTTATTGCGATAAGACGAATTGACGTCCAAGCCCAATAGATCCAGCTGATGCATAGCGCGCGGGGTCAGGCCGTCGCCGCAGGTTTTGTCGCGGGGGAAGGGGGAAGCGTCGATAAGCAAGGCGTCGTAGCCTGCGTTAGTCGCGTGGATAGCGGCCGCGGAACCTGCTGGCCCTGCGCCGATGATGGCCACGTCTACGAGTTTTGCGTTATCGATATGCTCCGACATACGCACTATCATTGCACGGGTTATCCACCTTAAGTGTGTTTAGGGCCGTGGTATGGACTACGGTAAGTAATCGATTATCACTCGCATTTTTGAGTTAAAGGAACGCTGTTAATGTCTCACGGCCAAACTCATGC
Organism: Corynebacterium sp. HMSC05D08; assembly: GCF_001807215.1. NCBI lineage: Bacteria > Bacillati > Actinomycetota > Actinomycetes > Mycobacteriales > Corynebacteriaceae > Corynebacterium > Corynebacterium sp. HMSC05D08. The sequence continues at coordinate 73,890 of NZ_KV788310.1, forward strand.
CACGCATGTGGACTTGGGTGACCCGCAGCTAAGCGAGCGCATTAGTGCTGGAATAGCTGCCGTCGAGGAACTGCTGCACCACGAGATCGATCGTGGGCAGGACTTCGTCAAAGAGAAGGTCAGCCACCTTTCGAGCGCCGGCGGAAAGCGCTTCCGCCCCATGATGGCGCTGCTTGCCTCGGAATTTGGCGCGCGTCCGGGCTCCCCCGAGGTGGTTAAGGCCGCCACGGTGGTGGAGATGGTGCACGTTGCAACCCTCTATCACGACGACGTCATGGATGAAGCCGAGCGTCGCCGCGGCGTGGAATCCGCAAACTTCCGCTGGACTAACTCGGTGGCCATCTTGGCTGGCGACGTCCTGCTCGCCCACGCCTCGCGCTTGATGTCCCAGCTGGACACACATACCGTCGAGCATTTCTCTGAAACCTTCGAGGAACTCGTGACCGGTCAGATGCGTGAGACCATCGGTGCGGGTGAGGCCAACGCCGTGGAACACTACATGGCGGTTATCCGTGAGAAGACTGCGGTTCTCATTGCTTCCGCGGGTTACCTGGGGGCCTATCATGCGGGTGCTACGCCGGAGCAGGCCGCGGCTCTGCGCCAGATTGGCGGCGCCATCGGCATGATCTTCCAGATCGTCGACGATATCATCGACATCTTCTCTGATTCCAAGGAATCGGGAAAGACTCCGGGGACTGACCTGCGCGAGGGCGTCTTTACCCTCCCGGTTCTCTACGCGCTGGAGGAAGAGGGCACCGTGGGTGACGAGCTGCGCGGCCTGCTTACGGGTCCGCTTGGCGACGACGCTTCCGTCGAGCGTGCCATCGAACTGCTGCGTCAGTCTGGTGGCCGTGAGAAGGCTATGAACGACGTCCACGGTTACCTGCGAGTGGTCGAGGAACAGCTCTCCGTCTTGCCGGAATGCGCAGCTAGCGAAGCTTTGCGTCAGCTGGCTGACTACACCGTGCGCCGCGTCGGCTAGCTGCCTTCGCATTAACGCTACGAAAGCCCCCGTGTCCTGCCGATTTGCACGACAACGGGGGCTTCGTAGTAAAGTACCTAATCGCACCTCAAGTGCACGCCAGGTTGCCCGAGCGGCCAAAGGGAGCGGACTGTAAATCCGCCGGCATTGCCTTCAGAAGTTCGAATCTTCTACCTGGCACAGATAAACCCCGTGGTTTCGACCACGGGGTTTCGTGGTTTTGCTAGCGCTGGGCAGATTCCAGGGAGCAGAATCCAGGGACCGCGCCTTCTTCCGTCGCGGCGTCGTCAAGCGTAGTGCTCGTTCAAGGCCTATGGAAAGCGCGAAAAGTGTGCAATCTAAAGCTTTAAAAAGCCCCATTTTTGTGGATTAAGCTGGCGATTTGTGTAACTAGAGTAAATCGGGTTAATCTTTTCAAGGCTTCAACGAGAGCGCAGCGAAGAAAACTTCGTTACTCAAAGAGGCTGTGCCCCCTTAGCTCAGTCGGCAGAGCGTTTCCATGGTAAGGAAAAGGTCGACAGTTCGATTCTGTCAGGGGGCTCCAATCATTTCTGCACCTTGGTGCACATGATTATGGCGGTGTAGCTCAGTGGTAGAGCAAGCGACTCATAATCGCTGTGTCGCGAGTTCAATTCTCGCCATCGCTACCGGGAAAGAAAGGCGCCCGTGATTGCGCGGGTGCTTTTTTACTACCGACTCCGGCCCAAGGGCTGGCGGTTTCTTAAGTAAATCGCCGTTCTGGTAGGGTTGTGCATGCTGTCTTTGGTAGACAAATGCATAGGGGCGTGGCGCAATTGGTAGCGCAACGGTCTCCAAAACCGTAGGTTGCAGGTTCGAGTCCTGTCGCCCCTGCCAAAACTTTTCCAAGGAGGAACCAGCTGTGAGCGATGAACAGCAGCCGATTAAGTCTGGCGCTGCACGCCCCACCGGTAAGCGTCAGCTCTCCGGTGTAGCTACCACCTCTTCCCAGTCGTATGCCGATAAGCGAGTTGTACGCGTAGAGGGCAAAAAAGATGACGCCACCGTTGGCGGCGGCGTGGCCGCTTTCCCGGGTGAAGTCGCATCCGAAATGAAGAAGGTTGTCTGGCCAACCACAAAGGAAATGGTGCAGTACACCCTCATTACCTTCGCCTTCCTCATCGTTCTGACTGCCCTTGTGTGGGGCGTCGACACGCTGACAGGCCTCGGAGTTGAGAAGATCCTCACTCCTTAGTAACCTGCCTAGCAGAAGCTTTTATCCCGCTGATTTCACTCGCAAAGGCGAGGGAAACGGCGGGATACTTTTTGCCCTTGTGTGCTTGCGGGGTGCTGGCGGTCGCGCCGGCATTCCACAGGTAGGCTGGGGCGCAGAAAACTGAGAGCGCCTGCTTGCTTCAAGCTCGCGCGCGACAAGATGGAGTAGAGACCATGAGCGACGAGAACAACGTCGAAACCCCAGAGACCTCCCTCGAAGCTGCTCTTATCGGCAGCGTCCAGGAGCAGGCAGCAGAAGCAGTGGCTGAGTCTGAGACCGCTACCGAAGAGGCATACACAGAGGCCGAGGATCAGTCCGCTCCGGCGGAGGAAGCTGCATCTGCTGAGGCCACCGAGGCCGCTCCTGCCGAGGACGATGACTACCGCCGTCGCCTACGCCAGTTCACCCGCGAGCTGAAGAAGCAGCCGGGCCAGTGGTACATCATCCAGTGCTACTCCGGCTACGAGAACAAGGTGAAGACCAACCTCGACATGCGTGCGCAGACGCTCGAGGTTGAGGACTCCATCTTCGAGGTTGTTGTTCCGGTCGAGCAGATCCTGGAAAACAAGGACGGCAAGAAGAAGATCGTCAAGCGCAAGCTGCTGCCGGGCTACGTCCTGGTCCGCATGGAGCTTAACGACGCCGCCTGGTCCGTCGTCCGCGAAACCCCCGGCGTTACCTCCTTCGTGGGCAACGAGGGCAATGCCACCCCGGTCAAGATCCGCGACGTCGCCAAGTTCCTCATGCCTAACGAGGCTGCACCGGAGGCAAAGTTTTCCGCGGGCGACCAAGACGGCGAGCAGGTCGTCGCAATGCCGGAGAAGGCTGCTGCGAAGGCTTACGCGCACGACTTCGAGGTCGGCGAGGCAGTCACCATCCTGTCTGGCCCGCTCGCATCCGTTTCCGCAACCATCTCCGAGATCGACCCAGAGACTGGCAAGATGCAGGGCCTGGTTTCCATCTTCGGCCGTGAGACTCCGGTAGAGCTTTCCCCGACCGAGATCGAGCGCATCTCCTAAAACCAGTTGCCGCGTAGCCTGGGAAAATGGCATGCTACGCGATTTGGTAGCAGGGCGCACGGTGTTCTAAGATAAAACGCCGTGCGCCTTTTGCGTGCACGGACAATTAAACGTTTCTCCCCGGTGGCCCACTGCAGGTGAGCATCCGGACGGGCGCTGTTATTCATCGTGGCAGCGCACCGGTAACACAGGAAAGAGGTAATTCGATGGCTCCGAAGAAGAAGGTTTCTGGCTTCATCAAGCTGCAGATCGAGGCTGGTGCTGCTAACCCGGCTCCGCCGGTTGGTCCGGCACTGGGTGCCCACGGCGTCAACATCATGGAGTTCTGCAAGGCTTACAACGCTGCGACTGAGTCCCAGCGCGGCAACGTTGTGCCTGTTGAGATCACCGTTTACGAGGATCGCTCCTTCGATTTCAAGCTGAAGACCCCGCCTGCTGCAAAGCTGCTGCTTAAGGCTGCTGGCATCAAGAAGGGCTCCGGCGTTCCTCACACCGACAAGGTCGGCTCTGTGACCTGGGAACAGTGCAAGGAGATTGCACAGACCAAGTTCGAGGATCTGAACGCACGCGACATCGACAACGGTGCACGCATCATCGCCGGTACTGCTCGCTCCATGGGCATCACCGTTGATGGCATCCCGGCCAAGTAAACAACTTCATCAAAAAGTGAGCGGCCATCTCGTGTGGTCGCTCGTGGTAGGGCCAGCTACGGCCCGCCAACACCACATCAATCCAAGAAAAGGAATTGCTTAAATGAGCACCAAGTCTAAGGCTTACAAGGCAGCAGCAGAGCTCGTCGACAAGTCCCGTCTGTACACTCCGCTCGAGGCCTCCAAGCTGGCCAAGGAGACCTCCTCCAAGAACTTCGACGCTACCGTCGACGTCGTCTTCCGCCTGGGCGTTGACCCACGTAAGGCTGACCAGCTGGTTCGCGGCACCGTTTCCCTGCCTAACGGCACCGGTAAGGACGTTCGCGTCGCAGTTTTCGCTGAGGGCGAAAAGGCTGAGGCCGCTAAGGCTGCAGGCGCTGACATCGTCGGCACCGACGAGCTGATCGCTGCTATCAACGAGGGCAACATCGACTTCGACGTTGCTATCGCTACCCCGGACCAGATGGCTAAGGTTGGCCGCGTTGCTCGCGTCCTCGGCCCGCGTGGTCTGATGCCGAACCCGAAGACCGGCACCGTTACCGCTGACGTTGCAAAGGCTATTTCCGACGTCAAGGGCGGCAAGATCTCCTTCCGCGTTGACAAGGCTTCCAATCTGCACGCAATCCTGGGTAAGGCTTCCTTCGACGCAGAGAAGATCGCTGAGAACTACGGCGCTCTGTACGACGAGATCCTGCGTCTGAAGCCGTCCTCCTCCAAGGGTGTTTACGTCAAGAAGGTAACCATCTCCACCACCTCTGGTCCTGGTATCCCGGTTGACGCTTCTGTTCAGAAGAACTACGCAGAGTAATTCTTGCGTGAATAGCACTCGCCACTGTGCGAGACGCTGACTGCCGAAGGCTCCGACTCTTGGTCGGAGCCTTCTTTATTTTCCCTTATGAGTCCCAGATGCCAGGAAACTCGCAGGAACACTCAGGCGACTTACAGGTTTATTTTATTGTCTAGCAAGTTCCATGCCCCATACTTATGTAGTGCGTTTGAGAGAGGCGCATGAGAGATAGAGAGAACACCCTGAGCTTTGCAGGGCGCGACGGCCTGAGAAACCGTTGCGATAGCCAAAGCGCATAGAGAGACACCGTGGGCCCCGACCAGAAGGTCGGGGCCCACGGTGTTTTCGTAGTTTTGTAAGCTGGGCTGGCGACGAGGTGCGCCATTTAGCCCACTGCCCAGACTAGCCCCGCCCGTTCCAGCGCCCGCCAGGACCAACCAGGACCTAGCATGTCCGTTCGAGGCTTCGCCGGAGCGGGAACCCAAGAATGTATGGTCCTCTTTTTAGACTCGTGAACATGATTACTGGCACTGTAAAATCTCAAGTAGACACCATCTGGAATGCCTTTTGGCCGGGTGGCGTTTCGAATCCGATTACCGTCATTGAACAGTTCACCTACCTGCTGTTTATGCGCCAACTCGATGACCGTCAGCGCACCGCTGAGAAGGCCGCGAACCTGCTGGGTGGGGAACCCGATCCAAGTCAGATGTTCTATGATGCGGAACATCGCCACCTTCGCTTCAGCGAGATGGCTGCCTTTGACTCGCCAGAGGAACGGGCCTGAACCCCGGAAAGTGGACACGTCGGGGG
>NZ_KV788311.1:0-3904 GCF_001807215.1 Corynebacterium sp. HMSC05D08
AAATAGGGTGTCCACTAAACGAGGGTAACCTCACACCCCACTTTTACAATAAGGTACATGTTTGAATTTCGCGTATATTCGCCGACTTTAAAGACAACGTTCTTCTACGGTAGGGAGCCAAGCTTTGAGTAGGCCTGGGACAAGGCCGTGGTCTACATTTTGAATGATGCCCGTTGGAAAGACCAAAGCAATATCATTGATGCCATAGCTGCAACGGAGACAAAGTCAGAACATGCCACAAATGGGTGGATAGACGTCAGCCTTGGCCGGAATATGCAAAATGTTTACGAGCAACACGAAGTTGCGGTCATGATTGATAAAACTGCACGTGTCATGAACAATTTAGGACACTGAGTTAAGTCGGTTAGGGTACACCACGTTACGAGATAATCTTCCAACTCTTGCTCAAGCAGTCAGTCCGGTAGAAGTGATAACTCACGTCCCCTCTACCAACCGCAGTCCCGGACGCGACCGTGGGGCACTTGCTAGTGCCCTCAATTCTGCTCTCGGTCATATATCCGAAATCGTCTCACACCAGCGGCTTTAGAATCTTCAGGTGATAACACCGGCGCGTCCCACACAATAAGCCCAGATCGTTTTTCAGTGATAGATCCTGCTGCAGTCGCCGGTCGGCACGTGCTGCTAGTGGAGGACACTTGGGTCAGCGGAGCCAGTGCGCAATCAGAAGCGGTATCTCTGCACCGAGCAGGCGATCACCATGTCACTGTCATGTGTATCGCCAGGATGCTGAAAGCCAAGTGGGAAGACGGGACTTACTTGGCATCTCAATACGCCACCTTGCTGCCTCCACAGCAAGACACTACAGTTTTCAATCCTTAAACAAGGAGATATGAACATACTTTTAGACGGCGCTGTTGCAAAGTTGGGCCAGGGCACGATGTTTACCTACGGGCACCCGAACCCAGACGCGGTGATCGTCAGCCGGATATTCGAGACAGCTTAAGCACCCCGGAGCAAGGACAACTAATGTCTTGAGGGGTAGGCTTTTCGACCCTGGCCCAACTTTGCAACAGCACCGCGTAGGTAAAATAACGGGTTAAGTGACAATTTTCGATTATGTGACCTTGGATGACTGTGTCGTTTTGAGGAGTCGTCTGCACGGATTTCAGAAGTCCTCTGCACTATCGCCATCCACTCCGGAGAGGCCGCGGGCGTTCGTCCACTTCATCTGGAACGCGACTCGACAGAGCGCATTCAATCGGATGGTCTCTTTCTCCCTGCGAAGGATGGGGGCACTTTAGGGTGCCAGGGTGTTGACCAGATCGAGGAATTCCTCAGCGTAGGCAATTTGCTTGCGTAGCTTTTCGTAGCGGGTGCGCGTCTCCTCACGAATGTCGGCAAGGGTGGCCTTGGCATTACTCCGTGCCTGCTGTGCGGGATCACTGTCCTGCCCGCCATCTGAACTATGAAGAATCTCCGCAGCTTCCAGGAATTCTCGCATCTGATCCAGAGTAAACCCCAGCGGTTTCATCCGTCGCACCAGCAAAACACGACGTACATCAGCCTCACTATAAAGCCTGAACCCACCAGGGCTACGCCCCGATGGGGTAATCAGGCCGACGTTGTCATAATAACGCAAGGTGGGAATCGACAACCCAGTCTGGTCAACGACCTCGCCGATCTTGAAATTACTGTTTTGCATTGCCTGTTCTCCTTCACGGTGATGTTGCCCACGGGTTCCTGTGCCTGGGTTGGCGGTTGAGTAAAACTCCCGCTACCATGACCACCATCACCAAACCTAAAGTTACTAGAGGGTTGGATTCCTTTCGGGCGTTCGCCCAGTTACCTATCCCCTCAAAGATTGGACATCTATGACTGAAACTAGCACGGCGGCCCCCCGCCCCCTCCTGAGTCCAGACGGCGCTGATGCCCCTACCGGGATCATCGCATCCTTCCGTTACGCATTTTCTTCCCCCGCCCGTATCCGTATAGAGATTCTGGCCGGACTGGCGGTATCCCTGGCGCTGATCCCTGAGGCCATTGCCTTTTCCATCCTTGCCGGTGTTGACCCAGCCATGGGTCTGTTTTCCTCGGTAGTCATGGCCATTGCGATCGCCTTTACCGGTGGCCGCCCGGCAATGATAACCGGCGCCACCGGGGCTATTGCCCTAGTCATTGCTCCTGTGGCGCGTGGTTACGGGATAGATTATTTCATCGCCACCGTCTTGTTGGGCGGTGTCCTACAAATCGTGCTCGGAGCCCTCGGTGTGGCGAAACTTCAGCGTTTTATCCCCCGATCGGTGATGCTGGGTTTCGTCAATGCACTGGGCATTATGATTTTCACCGCCCAACTCGAACACCTCATTGATGTGCCTTGGATGGTCTACCCACTCGTCGGCTTGGGTGTGGTGATCATGATTTTCTTCCCCAAGCTCACCAGTGTGATCCCCGCCCCGCTGGTCACGATTATCGTGCTCACCGGTTTGGTCATTGCCGCCGGTTTGACTGTCCCGACGGTCTCGGACATGGGCAAGATGCCGGAGACCTTACCGTCCCTGTTTATTCCGAACGTGCCGTGGACGTTGGAGACCCTGCAGATCATCGCGCCTTATGCCCTGGCCATGGCCGTGGTCGGTCTCATGGAATCGTTGATGACCGCCAAGCTCGTCGATGACATCACCGACACTCATTCCGATAAAACTCGCGAATCCTGGGGACAGGGGGTGGCTAATATTGCCTCCGGTTTCTTCGGCGGCATGGGCGGCTGCGCGATGATCGGTCAAACCATGATCAACGTCCGCGAATCCGGGGCACGTACCCGCCTATCCACCCTGTTAGCCGGTGTGTTCCTGCTGGTCCTGGTCCTGGCACTGGGCGACATCGTTGGCATGATCCCGATGGCTGCGCTGGTGGCAATCATGATCATGGTCTCGGTCGGCACCATCGACTGGCACTCGGTGCATCCACGCACCCTTAAACTCATGCCGGTCTCTGAGACCATTGTTATGGCCGTGACGATTATTGCGACCCTAGCCACCAGCAACCTGGCCATTGGTGTGGTGCTGGGTGTGGTCACCGCGATGATCATGTTCGCCCGTCGGGTGGCACATATCGTTTCCATTGAAAAGGTCTCCGATATCGACGGCGACGGCGATGGCGAGATTGATACTCGTACCTACCGGGTGCATGGCCAGTTGTTTTGGGCATCAAGCAATGACCTGGTTTATCGCTTTGATTACACCGATTCTGCCCGTCATATCACTATTGATCTCACTGAGGCGGAGATCTGGGATGCCTCCACGGTCGCGACCTTTGACGCGATTACGCAGAAGTTCCAGGACAGAGGCAAAACCGTGTCCATTATCGGGCTCGACGGCCCCAGTCAGGACCGGCTGAACCGACTGTCTGGCCGGCTTGACACCGGCCACTAACATCCCCCGACTCGAGCACATCGACTTGGCGCCCCAACTTATAACCGGGGCGCCAGTTTATTGGTGCTGTTGCACAGTTGGGGCAGTAGGAAGAGTGACGTGAAATAGTCACACAGCCATGGATATCTTCTCCGGTCGTCATTTCCCCCGTGACATCATTCTGTGGGCAGTAGGTGGTACTGCCGCTACGGGGTGAGCTACCGCGATCTGGAGGAAATGATGACTTCAGCGGGGCGTGCCGGTCGATCACACCACGATCTACCGCTGGGTCCAGAAATACGCCCCTGAGCTGGACAAGCAAACACGGTGGTACCGGCAGGTACCTGACTGCCAGGCCAGTTCCTGGCGGGTCGATGAGACCTATATCCGGGTCGGCGGCAGGTGATGCTACCTCTATCGGGCGATCACCGCCGGTGGCCAGACCGGTATAGGATAGTCGCTTTATAGGTCCATGCTGATTCGCGCTCTGGGGTACACCCTAAGCGAACAGTTTAAGAATTACATCCATCGTG
>NZ_KV788312.1:0-500 GCF_001807215.1 Corynebacterium sp. HMSC05D08
TGTTTAGAAGACTGAAATGGTAGCGGCGTGGTGAGTATCCGGTAGCACCTGACTGAGTACCCGGTAGCGCAGGGATCACCCAGGTGCCACGGAGACGTTGGAGGGTTACTCGTTGGCTTCTAAGCGCATATTCGGTCCTTCCAGTGTGATGATCTCAGCACCAACGACAAGCCGGTTGAGAATCGACTCTGCAATGACCGCGTCAGGAATCGACGCATACCAGTCTTTCGGGGTGAACTGGGAGGTCACAATCGTCGAGCCGGTATGTTCGCGCGCGGCGAGGATATTAAATATCTGATGCGCCGTGGCAGCATCAATCGGCGTGGTTAAAAAGTCATCCAGGACAAGTACGTCCACGTTGTGGAGTTGCTCAATGAACTTCAACCGGGTGGGGTCATCGGGCTGTAAGACTGCAAGTTGTGTTGCAAGCATGTCCGTGCGGTAGAAACTCGCGGAGTAATCGTTGCGGCACGCCGCGTTGATTAATGCTTGGGCCAGGT
>NZ_KV788313.1:0-5901 GCF_001807215.1 Corynebacterium sp. HMSC05D08
ATATCAGGTGTCTACCAAACAGGGGTCAGGTCCAGACCAGACTCCATCAGAATCTCGACTATCGCACGCCTGCTGAGGTTGAGTCAGAGTTTTGGGCAACAAACCCGACCCAAGAAATAATAGAAATCAAGGCAAATGCCTAGGAACAAAACTCGGGGCACTTCACTTCATTTATGACGAAACGCGGTGCAGCTGGTGATCTAAAATCTCAACCTTCCCGTCTTGACCTGGTAGATCGATCCCTTCACTGGAGAAAGTGGTCACTCTAACCGCAGGCTTCAAACCAGTTATTGCTAAAGCAGACTCTCCGAGAGTTTCGTAACCTAGATCAAATCCCAATTAGGGCGCATCACGCTTGCAGTGCAGGGTGAACGACAAGACTCCTAATAAGAAAGCAGGAGATAGGATAGCGAACGCGGTTGCAAGCGCTGGATAGACACTAGTGGCCTCGCCCAACGATCTAGCCAGCAGCGAGTGGGAAGCCGCGAACGGAAGCCAAGGCGTTATAGCGTCGAACATTGGGATCTGCGCCAAGAGTTGTTCAATGAGTAACATCCAGGTGATCGGGGTCGCTACGGCTGCAGCTACAGAGCGCGTAATAACAGCGATAGAGGTAGCCATCGATGACCATACCAATACGATGCCCAAATAAAGCCCCCAATACGGTAGCGCTCCCACGCCTATTTCCAATCCATCTGGGTACAACATCCCAGCTAATAGGGCCAGCGGTATACCAATCGCAAATGCACAGACCAGAAAGACACCTTCGACGACATAGTGCGCCACCAAAGACAAATACCGAGAAGTTTGAGTGAGAAAAGCTATCGCTGTGGACCCAGATCGAATCTCGGTAGCTGTGTATGCCCCACTAAAGATTATCGCCAAAACATGAAATATGCTGATACATTTGCCAATATCACTGGCATCGATAGGTCCTTGGTATTCGGCATCATAGACTGCTGCCATGATGATGATCGGTCCGAAAAAACAGCCAAGAAGCATTACCGCATAGACACCCGTCGAGCGAAGAGAAATAAGACGGCGCAGTTCGGCGCGGAAAGCAGCAATCATGGTTGAAACCTTCTTGCGTTAAAGTCTGATGATGTGGCAGTAAGCTCTAGGAAGGCTTGTTGCAAAGTGGAAGTGCTAGAACCCAAGCTAGTGATAAGAATGTCCGCGTCGTGGCATTTACGAGACAGTGCCAATACATTTGGGATCCGTTGATTAAACGAGACTTCAAGCCCGTTTGGAAGCTTGTTGACATCGACACCCAAATTTCGTAACTCACCCATCAGACGAGAATCATCATTGGTAGCTATGATGGTGTTCTGGGAAGAATTAACGAAGTCTTTCATGTTCCATTCACCGAGAATGTGGCCTTGACCGATGATAAGGATCCGGTCGGCTAAGGTCTCGATTTCACTTAACAGATGTGAAGAGATGAATACCGCATGTCCCTGGGTAGCTAGATTCGTTAAGTAGGAACGCATCCACAGCATGCCTTCGGGGTCTAGGCCGTTCATTGGTTCATCTAGAATAAGATTCCGGGGGCGACCAAGCATTGCTGTCGCGATTCCGAGTCGTTGTTTCATTCCCAATGAGTATTTTCCCATGGGACGACGCGCAGCTGATGACATCCCCACCTCTTCCAAAACAGCATGAACTGCTGAACGAGGTAGCCCGGCTGATGCAGCAACAACTTCGAGGTGTGCTAAACCTGAACGTCCAGCATGAAACCATGATGTATCTAAAACTGCCCCAGCGGCTCTAGCCGGCTGCGCGTGTTGGGAAAGCTTGCGCCCGTCTATGAGAACATTGCCTGCGGTTGGGCAGTCTAGGCCAAGCATGCATCTCATAGTCGTAGATTTTCCTGCGCCATTGGGGCCTAGGAAACCTGTGATGGCGCCATCAGGGACAGTGAATGTGAGATCGTTGATAGCTGAGAATGTTCGATACTGTTTCGTTAGTCTGCTTACGGTAATCACGCTTGGCCGCCTTCGTGTCGAAGTCTGCTTTGTTCAGAGTTTGCAAAGCGAACCCAGACCGGGTGGAGCAAGACCACTACCAGACAAACTGTGACAACGCCTAAAGCCAGTCCGGATAACACATCATGGACGTAGTGCACCCCAGCTGCGACTCGGGAGCTGGCGATCACAATTGCCACAGGTACCACGATCCATTTAGTACGAGATAGCGCAAGAACGCAAGCTGTAGCAAATGCCGCGGCCAGCACTGAATGATTTGAAGGCCACGACCAATCACCTGGGTCTGGGCATGTGAGTGCGGTCGTGAGCATACTGCTTGCACATGGTCTCGGCTCGGAAACGAGAATCTTTATTCCTTCGCTCAGCAAATATGCGATGACAACACCGACTCCCGCACAAGCAAACACTGAAAGTCTTTCACGCGATCGAGCAAGACACCAGAGGCCGACAACTGTCGCTGTTGCCACTAGGATAAGCAGCCCTTTACTTGCTATGAGGGTGACCAGCGTTTCAAGGTGTATACGCGGAACCGTCGTAACGATCGACGAATATAGAAATTGTCGCTCAGGGAATGCGATAGCGGAGCCGATGAGTAGCGCGATAGTGACAATCCACGCCCATCCCATCCCCATCTTCAGTCCGGACCGTCTTGTTATTGATCTCGATATGTGTGTTTGGGTATCAATTTCGTTCATGGTTACTTACGCTATGGGGGTCTAATGGGCAACACATCTGCCGATGAGACATAGTTGTCTAAGCCTTTTGGCATAGAAATACTTCTCGAGTGCCTCCCTATCGGCAGTACTCTGAACGGTGATTATCAGGCATACTATGAATATGATTCTGCGTAATCGCGTAAATCCCCAGCGATTTTTGGAGATGGTTTGCGCTTTACTTTTTGGATTGATTGCAGCCGTTCCAGAGCCTGGCCTCCTAGAAGTTTCTTTTCTGACAGCATTAGGTGTAGGAATTGGAGCGATATCACGAGGTGTTAGCGTTGGGCTAGCAGGACTGGTCGTTTTGATAGTCACATGTGTGGCTAGAACTATTTGGCAGGACGGGCATTGGCTTTATCTGATGGGGGAACTGCCCCCATCAATACTCAGGGCGGGAATTCCCTGGCTGTGCATGGTAGCGGTGCGTCAGTATGTCAGTCTGGGCAAACGAGCTGAGCGGGAACGAGATCTACGAAGGCGCCAGTACGTAGCTAATCTTCAAAGTCAAGCATCTGTTGAGCGGCTTTCACTGGCCCAATCTTTGCACGATGAACTTGGCCATTCGCTCAGCCTTGTAGCTTTGAATCTCAGTCGCGTCGAACTGGATTCGGCTTTGCCCGAGAATCTTCGGAGCATCATCTCCTCTGCGCGCGAGGACCTTGGCAAAGCAGTCGAACAGTTGGGGGATTCAGTTGTTGCTCTCCGATTAGGTGCCAAGCCTGCCCCCGGGGCAACTGATTCTATCGAAGCGCTCATCAAACATGCTCAAAATGCAGGGGCATCCATCTTTGTTGATCCTTTACCTACCAGCATCTGTGCAGAAACAAGCGGCTACAAAGTTCTCTACCGTTTTCTCCAGGAGGCTATTACTAATTCGATGAAGCACGCACCGGGTGAAAACATTTTCATTCATCTAGTGGAAGTTGGAGAGGTCTTTCGAGCGCGAGTGGTTAATGCGACGACGGTTCAAGAGGTTGCGCATAGAAGCTCTGGTGTTGGTCTTTCAGCGCTTACTCGGGATCTTCGAGCCGGCGGCGGGGATCTAAAGGTCGATGCAACTAGGAGCACTTTTTCGGTCGAGGCGACGATTCCTCTACAAGTCGAGCAAAGTGTCCTGATCAATACTGAAGACCAGGAGTCTACTGCTTCTAATGAGATGGTTAACCCGGGCATCAGACATGCGCAGCAGCGGGTGGTGCTGTTGACCGCTTCCCTGATAGTTGCTGGATTGCTTGGCACTGAGGTGGCGTCTACGTTCCAGAAAAGTCGTGCGTTGCTTCCTCCGGAAGAGTTTGCAGGCATTACGGTGGGTAGTGATCAGGCAGAAATCGAACGTGTATTACCTGACCGAGAGGTTCCTCCTCGGCGGGGAGACCTTCCCATACCTGGGTGCCATTATTATGCAGTGACGGCACGTACTTTTGATGATTCTGCAGGAGATATTTACCGGGTTTGCTTCAAAGAGAATGTGGTGTCGTCGGTGGACTATCTTCGGGGAGAAGACAGATGAGTAGTAAAAAGCAGCCAGTGCGAGTCATGGTGGTCGACGATGATCCACTTATACAGGCTGGAATCAAGGGTGTGCTTGAATCTGACTCTTCCATCTTCGTGGTAGCTTCGGCATCCAGCGGTACTGAGGCCCTGGACTTGATTGACGCGTATCGACCGGATGTTTTACTTTTGGACATCCAGATGCCTGGTCTGACGGGTTTAGATGTGTTGCGAAAAGTTCGACAACGCCCACAGCGTCTAGCGTGCGTGATTGTCACTACTTTTGGTGAAGACGATTATGTGTTGGAAGCTGTTCGTTTTGATGCAGATGGTTTCGTACTAAAGGCGGGGGATCCGTCGCTTTTGCTTACTGCGGTTCATGCGGTTGCTGAGGGAGGGGCTTTTTTCTCCCCATCTGTGGCACGCAGGCTTCTTTCTCCTGAAAGGATTGCGCGTTATGCAGAAGTTCGAGCTGCTGTGGAGAAGTTTGGCCGTCTTACGTCTAGAGAGCAAGAGGTGTTGGTGCGGCTCAGTCGTGGCGCTACCAATTCGGAGATCGCGCAATCTATGCACTTAGCACCTGGGACAATCAAAGCTCATGTGTCCTCTATTCTGAGGACTACTGGCGCTCGTAACCGGGTAGAGGCTTCACTAATTGCCATCTATGCTAAAGAAAGTTCACTCTGAAACTAGACTCCCCACGATTCTTCTGAAGACTTAAGCACCACACGCATTCTCTGGAAAGACCGAGGTTTTGCAGTCTGCACAGGAATGCGCTTCGATTGGTTAGCGCGTCGACCGGCGGGTTCAAGCGGTGAATGCAACACCCGGGCCTGACCCCCGGAAAGTAGACACGTCGGGGGTTAGCTATGCTGCTTGGGTCAGTGTAGCTGATGTGAGTGCTTCGAAGTCATTGGGGGCTAGAAGGTTGCACCAGGAGTGCCGTCTGCGGGTGTTGTAGCGCATGCACCATCGAAAGACTTCCTGCCGGCAGATAATGGGATTATCAAAGACTCTCCGATCACGTAGCACTTCACGTTTTAAGGTGGCGTTAAATGATTCTGCCAGGGCATTATCGGCACTAGTTC
The DNA here is from genome assembly GCF_001807215.1 of Corynebacterium sp. HMSC05D08. Taxonomy (NCBI): domain Bacteria; kingdom Bacillati; phylum Actinomycetota; class Actinomycetes; order Mycobacteriales; family Corynebacteriaceae; genus Corynebacterium; species Corynebacterium sp. HMSC05D08. The sequence continues at coordinate 5,281 of NZ_KV788313.1, forward strand.
CCACCGCGCCCATGGATTGGCGTACACCAAGTTGGGCGCAGTGGTCCCTAAACGCCTGTGAGGTGTACACACTTCCATGATCAGAATGGAAAATAGCCCCGTCAAGGCTTCCGCGGACTGTGCTGGCATGGGACAAAGCCTCGATGACCAGTGAGACACGCATGTGGTCTGCGAGTGCATAACCTGCAAGTTTTCGTGAATAGGTGTCAATGACTGTGGCAAGGTACATGTTCTTGCCGCCCTTACACGGCAGGTAGGTGATGTCGCCTACATAAACACGGTTCGGCTCGTCAGCGGTGAATGTACGGCCTACTAAATCTGGCATGACACGGTGACCAGGCTTGCGCCGGGTGGTGATGCATCGACGCCGTTTGCTAAAGCCTTTTAGCCCCATGGATTTCATGATGCGCGCAACCTTCTTATGGTTGATCGGGCCGAAGTCCGTATCGTCGTTGAGGCTTGCAGCGATGCGTTTAGCACCATAAAGCCCGTGCTCATCATCGAAGATGCTCTTGATTCTTGCACCAATAAGGGCATCGGAACATATCTTTAACCTGCGATTTTCGTGGGTGTTGACCCATTTATAAAACGAGGAGCGATTGAGCTTTAACACATGGCACA